>JAUQOU010000043.1 GCA_030550715.1 bacterium
TTCACAACAGATTTAGGAACAGGATTTGACTTCCATAATTCGTATGCCTTTGTTCCTTCCTCCGGCGAAAACTCAAAAACACCTACCCAATCAAACTCATAAGTTTGCATAAATTCAAGAATTTTTCTGAACTTCTCTTCGGTTTCTCCCGGAAATCCGACTATTAATTCTGTTCTCAAAGATAGGTCTGGCAATTTCTCTTTAATTTTATCCATAATTTTTCTTATGAGTTTTTGACTGGTAGCTCTGCCCATAGATTGCAAAATCTCATCATCAAAGTGTTGAAACGGCATCTCAATATATCTGACTATCTTATCATTAGACGAAATATAATCTATAAGCTTTTCCGCAAAAGTATCAGGATAGATATAGAACAATCTTATCCACTCCACCCCATCTATTTCGGATATTTTATCAAGTAATCTCAAAAGAGAGCTTCTATCTTTATATAAATCCACGCCCCACATAGTAGTATCTTGGGATACGAGGATAAACTCTTTAACCCCATTTTGAGCAAGATACCTTATTTCATTCAGTATATCTTCTTCCTTTCGCGAGTTCAAGTATCCTCGTATAAAAGGTATGGAGCAGAAGGAGCAAAGACGCGAGCATCCCTCAGATATCTTGACATAAGCAGAAAAAGGAGAAAGAGTGTTTATCCTTATGACATTTTGCATATACTCACCCAATCCGTTCCTGCTGGAATTTCCAGCTTTTTTGGTCCTTTTATTTTTGATAAGGGCAGGTATATCGCGCCAGTCAGGTATGATGAAATCAGCACTGACTTTTTTTCTGACTTCATCAGTTCCTATTCTTTTTGGCAAGCAACCGGTGATGATAAGTTTCTTTCCCGATCTCTCAAACGCTCTGGAGTAATTTAAACTCATTGCCCTCGCCTCTTTTATAAAACCGCAGGTGTTTATCACTATTATCTCCGCTTCTTCTGGATCGCTCACAGGAACAAGTCCCATTTTCATAAGTTCAAGAGATAGGTTTTCTGAATCGACAAGATTTTTAGGACAACCAAGATTAACCAGAAAAAACCTCTCGGCTTTTATCTTTTCTGCATCCATCAGATTGAATTAATTCTAATTACAAATTTTCTCAAAAAACCTTTTAGTGGAGATTTTTGAATTGAGGTGATTTTTATAATTTTCCGTCCCAAGCCATATCAAGAATTTCATATATTGCTTCATAAGAAATAGCAAAGCGTGGGTTAGAAATTATAGACGGGTCTCCGATAGCGAGTTCAGCGATTTTTGGAAAATCATCTTTTTTCACTCCGACTTCTTTCAAAGTAAGGGGTAATCCGAGTTTTTTTATAAAATCCACAACTGCCCAGATAGCTTTTTCTCCGGCTTTCATAGGGTCTGCCTCACTTATTCCGAACGCTTCGGCAACAAGCTTATACCTTGGACATTCCGGGAGATTAAATCTCATACCATAGGGCAAAATCAGAGAGTTTGCTAAACCGTGAGGTATTCCATATATTGCTCCTAACGAGTGAGCGATAGCGTGAACAACTCCAACCTGTGCGTTTGTGAAGGCAGCTCCCCCCATAAGAGCAGCAACCTGCATGTTCTGCCGTGCTGAAATATCTTCGGGATTTTCCATAACACGGGGAAGGTTCTCCTTAATAAGCCTTATCCCATGCATACCAAACGCATCTGATATAGGGTTATTTTCAGTAGAATGAATTGACTCTATACAGTGAGTCAGAGCATCCATTCCCGTGTAAGCAGTTGTACTGCGCGGCATAGATAATGTTAAAGTTGGGTCAAGTATGGCAACAGAAGGCATTATATAGTAATCAACATATATAAGCTTCCTTCCTTCTTTCTCATCTTTTATTACTGCAACATGAGAGACCTCTGAACCTGTTCCAGCAGTAGTAGGAACGGAAACATGAGGTATAGTGGGTTTTTGGAGAATAAAGACACCTGAATGTTCTCTTATTTTTCCTCCTTTTTCATATAAAATCGCGACTGCTTTTGCTGTATCTATTGACGAACCGCCTCCGACGCTCAAAAGACCATCAACCCCATGCGATTTTGCAAGAGAGTAAGCTTTATCTACTATCTCACATTCAGAGTCCGGCTTTACCTCATCAAAAATAACATATTCCTTCTTCGCCTCCTGCAAGACACCCTCTATCCTTTTTATTATATCAGTGTTGTTTCTCAATATTTTGTCTGTGACCAGAAGAACTTTTTTCACCCCGAGCTTTTCAAGCTCTATCGGAATCTCATTTATTGAATTTTTACCAACAATTACCTTGGTTCTGATATTGAATATAAAACCTCTCACCGTAAAATGACCTCCTTATGAAATTATCTCACAACCCCGCCCCCGAGTATTTCTCCTTTAAATATCCATACAGCTACTCCGTTAGTGCCCCACTTGGTTTTAGCTACTGCAAATCCATAATCTATATCTGCCCTTATGGTTTGGAGTGGTAATCTTCCTTGGAGTATCCACTCGGCTCTTGCAAGCTCTACACCTCCGAGCCTTCCCTCACAGTTTATTTTTATCCCTTTTGCTCCTGCTCTCATAGCAGATGCGATAGCTCTCTTCATAGCAGGTCTATGTGGTATTCTCTTTTCCATCTGCGAAGCGATGCTTTCAGCTATAAGTTGAGCAGAAAGTTCTGGGTTTTTCACTTCAATAACATCTATAGCGATGTTATCTTTCGGCAATCCTGTAACCTCTGAGACAAATTTCCTTATCTTTTCAAGTCCTGCTGCCTTTTTACCTATTATTATTCCTACCTTTGCGCAGTGAATTTCAACAATCCTTCTATCTGCTATGCCTTTTATTATGATTTTATCTATCGCAGCAGAGTAGTAGTTCTTTTTTATCCACTCTCTTATTTTCAGGTCTTGATGTAAAAGTTGGGCATAATCTTTTTTCGATGGAGCCGCCCATATAGAATTCCAATTTTTATTTACTCCAAGACGAAAACCTGTTGGATTTGTTTTCTGTCCCATAAAATGCCTCCCTCTCTTTTTCCTAATCTTTTAATGCATTTATTTTTTCTAAATTTCAATTTCAACCTTTTTTATGTTCCCGCTTTATTATTCTGGCAACCTTCTTTCAAGATATACGAATATATGAGAAGTTCTTCTCCTTATTGGAGTAGCTCTACCGTAAGCTGCTGGCTTCCATCTTTTATACATAGGTCCTCTCCCTATAACTATTGATTTTATAAAAAGCTGATCTGCGGGAATATTTTTGTTATGTTCTGCATTTGCTATCGCTGACCTGATAACTTTCTCAAGATACCTTGCTGACTTTCTTCTTACGAATTTGAGCTTCTCGAGAACTTCAAGAGCATTCTTCCCCCGCAAATCTTTAACGACAAATAAAAGTTTTTTCGGAGAGACCCTTGCATACCTCAAAACTGAAAAAGCATCTGCTTCGTTCTTTCTCATAACCTAAACCTCCATTCTTTACACTTTTTATTTTTGCCCTGGTTTTCTTATTTCTACCTTTTTGGTCTTATCAGGATGCCCTCTGAAAGTTCTTGTAGGTGCAAATTCTCCGAGTTTATGCCCGACCATCTCCTCTGTAATATAAACAGGAATAAAAGTTCTCCCGTTATGAACAGCTATCGTAAAGCCGACCATTTCAGGAATAACTGTTGACCTCCTCGAATATGTTTTTATGACAACCTTTTCTCCCTTCAAAACCTTAGGTCTGAACTCCAGAATTTTATCGAGCAAAAAAGAGTCAATAAATGGACCTTTTTTCAAAGACCTCGGCATACTGTTAATTTTTAATATATGGAAAAACTAAAATGAGTTTTTTCCAGTTTTTTTATGTTTTCAACTCTGAATTTTTTGCAAGAACTTTTTAAATTTTATGATATAGAAAAATGGAGAAAATAAGCGAGAAAATAGAGATAGACGAGAAAGAAGCAGAAAAGATAAGATCATACCTTCTGCTCACAGCACTTAATCCCATAATTATAATAATTATCACAGGTATAATAACCGGCACGATAATAACTCTTATCAGGTTCAATTGGTGGCAGTTCATATATCCGTTTCTTGGAAAAACTCTTCCACCACTCCTTACATTCTACATTCTTTTGTTTTCTGCCTTTGCCTTCATCTTATTCACAAAGTTCAGAGGAATAAACCAAATGATAGAAGAAAAGAAAAAAAATGGTATAGGAAGTAAAGAAGAGTTTGAAAATTTCGCTCAGAAGCTTCTGAAACTTCCGCAACAGATATTTATCTTCTCGCTTTCCTTCTGGGTAGCGTCAATAATACTCACCATAATCGCCCTTTTAATATATGATATAAGAGATATTCAGACATACATAAGCTATTCTTTGACAATTTTAAGCTTGTCTCTTCCTGTATCTTTTATGAGCGCAAATACGCTTGGAGAGAAAATTTCAAAAATCTTGAAGTCAAATAAAATCCCATACATGATTTACCCTAAACTATCTATACCACTAAAATGGAAGATAACAGGTGCAACTATATCTGTGATAGTATTTTGTATGTTCATCTTCTCAATATTACACATAGAACAGACAATAAGGAATATCAGAGAAAACAAAGCGATAAAAATAGAAGAGGATTTTATACTCTACCCCGAAAGAAAAGAAGAAATAGCTGGCAAATTAGGAGTTGTGTGGGAAATAAGCAAAAATTCAGAAAGCACTCTGTTTGAAAAATGGATACAGAAAGGGATAAAAGAAAAACTAAAAGTAGGAGAAAATATACTTTTTGACTACCTTTCTCCGAGCGTGTTCATATTCAGAGAAAAAGACGAAAAAACAATAGAGGGAATAATAGTTCCGATGAAAGATATAGAAGATATAGCAAAAGGAGAACTTCTAAAAGTGGTTTTCGTAATGGCTATTTTGATAACCATTTCTTTCCTTATACTCAATCAAATTTTTGGTTCATATCCTACATCGTTTATACAAGAGTATGAAAAGAGAATTTTCATAACAGATGACGAACTTTTCAGGTTATCAATCTTCATCTCACATCTTACATATAAGTCAGAAAAATTAGAAGAAGAAAACAGAATATCTATATCTGAAATGAGCAGAGGAATATCGCAGGTATACTCAGAACTTTCAACTATACGCTCAAAAATACAATCATCAAGAGAAAAAATAAAGCACCTTAAACCTTCGCTCCAGAGAATAATTCAAATTTCTGCAAGAGAAACAGAAATAGAGAAAATAAGCTTAGATTACAATTTAGAAAATATCTCTCAGAACCTTTCAAACTCTGTAAGAACACTAAAAAACATAAGAGAGAGAGTTGAACAGATATTATCTGAACTTCTGAAATTCTCCAATATAAATATAGAAATGAAGGACAGCTTACCGCAGTTTCAGGAAGAAAGAAGCATTATGGTAGAGACAAAACTTTCAAAAAAGATTGAATTCGCAAGAAGTAGTTTGAAAAAGATAGAAGACATAATAGGAAAACTTGAAAACAAAATAAAAAGTTTCTCCGAAACAGCGGAGAAAATAGAAAACAGCATAAAAGGATTTTCAGAAATAACCGAGGGTATGAATAAACTCAGGAAAAAGCTTGTCATACTTTCTATGAACACAACGATAATTTCTGCAAGAGGAACAGATATGCAGATGAAAAACGAACTCTCTACAATAGCAAAACAGATGCCAACAATAATAGAGGAAATAAGAAAGGTCGAAAGCGAAACAAAAAACCTCAAAACAATAATAGATAAACTTGAAGAAGAATTCAAAGTCCTTCAAGAAGAAGAGTTCACAAAAGATATAATAGATCAATTATCAGGATTGATAAAGGGAATAGATGACATTTTAGAAGATGATATATCTCCGCTTATTTACGACATAATAAACCAATCAACAGATACAAGAAAGAATCTCAAAAGAATCTTGGGAAAAGCAACAGAAATAGAGACCTTTTTAGGAAAAATCGGAGAATCATTTGCAAGAGCGGAACGGGAGAAAAACTCTCTTCTTATGTCATTTGGAGAAACAATAGATACGCTTGAAAGAATAATCTCAAAAACAAACGAGTTTGAAAGGAAATTTGAAAATCTATCAACAGAGTTCAAATCATTAGCAGAAAAATACATAAGCTTGAAAAAAGATTTTCAATCATCTCTGTACTCAATAAGGTCAGAAAGCCAGAAGCTCCTCAACCATGTTGAAGAAACAGAAAAATCACTGAACGAAATAAGAACAACCATAGATGGAATCATGAACTACATAATGGAATTGGTCCAGAAAATAGAAAAGTAGAAAAAAATTCACCTTGAAACATATTTGGGTTTATAGTATATTTTGAGTTTTTTATTTTTCATTTCAGCTAAACCTTCGTCTTTTCTAAAACATGGAACGAGAGAAAGAGAATCAGAAAGATGCCCCCAATTAATCCCCCATGCAAATTTCCCCCTGTAATACTCTTTCAAACTTATTTCAATTTTATCTTTTCTTATCCCGACCATCTTTCCGAAAACGAGCATCTTTCTTTGGTTTGCGTGCAAACTCAAAAGATGAACGCAGAAAAAGTAAGGAAGATAATCTCCTACAAAAGTCACATTCGTTCTCTCATTGAATATATCTTCAAAAAGAGAGAGGTCAAAATAAAGGTCAAACCATCCAAGCTCCTGAACAGCCATAAGATAACAGGTGAGATTTCCTGCGTAGAGAGAATGGGCATAGTAAGCGGGAAGATTTCTTTCCGAACCAAGACAAACTTCTATTTCATCACCCTTGATAACAGCTCTTATCTTATCAACTATACTCTTGACTTCCTCCTTTTCAGAATTGTAAATGTCTTCAAATCCGGAAATCTGAATAGCGTTTCCTCCATTCTTGAACACCAGGGTCATTATAGAGGTGTTATCTGAAAAACCAATTATAGTTTTTCCTTTGAAATTTTTTGATTTGAAGAATTTTATGAGGCGTGATGAACCGAACCCTCCCTGCCAGCACCAGATAATATCATATTTTAACGCTTCTTCAAAATTTTCAGCAACTATATCAAGTGGAATAAGTCCATACTGTTTGTCTATCTCCAGTTTTATTTTCTTTCCCTTGTATCTTGCGAACCAGAAAGGTTTTCTGTACTCAGCGGTCTGAGCAACTTTTTTCAAAAGTTCGGTGTAGTGAACTTTGAAGCCGAAATCTTCAAGAACCTTTTCTAACTTTTTGAGCTTTCTTGTAGTTGGATGAGATAGAGAAGATGTGAGAGGCACTGCAATATGCATAAGAAAATAGAATAACAAGCTTGTTCCAGAATTATAAACAGCAGAAATTTATATCCACATACTTTGCCTAAGAACCTTTTAATATGATTAAAATATAAAGAACGAAAGATTTAAAAAACCCTTTCCAGATAAAATAAAAATTAAGCAAATATAAAGATGAATGCGGAAACGAAGATTATAAATGCAGTATTGGTCATAAGCTTAATACCATTTATCATACTTTTCCTGAAAGGCGATAAAATAAAAAACCTTCTCATCACCTCTACAGGATTTATTATATCTTCACTCAACACATTAGTAGAAAAATTATCAGACGAACTCCAGCTTTACAGAATTTATGGAGAACCAAAAATATTTTCTACACCAATTCAACTTTTTTTCGCATGGCTCTTCCTCACTTTCATGTTCATCAAAATATGGGAAACCATAAAAATTAGACCAAAAATTTTCAGAATCATCTATATTGTCTTTGCCATATTAATTGGATGGACTATGGATTTTCTCGGCTGGAAGATGGGAATACTGAAATTGGGACCAAAAGGCAACCCCATAATAAACGCAGGTGTTTGGATTCTACTTGTACCCTCCTCAATCATAATATGGGAAAAAATATTTTCAAAACTAAAACACAAATAGAAATCAGAAAACAAAAGCGAATAAAAATTTAAAATTATGTTTGAAGTTCCAAAGATAAAATCAGCAAAGGGCAAGGTAAAATTAAAAGGAGATAAATCAGTATCACACAGAGCTCTTATATTTTCTGCTCTATCAGAAAAAGGAGAGAAAACAAAAATCTTTAACATAAGTTCAGCAAAAGATGTCATATCAACATCAGAATGCCTGAAAAAATTGGGAGCAAAAATTCATATATCAGAAGAATATATAGAAGTTGAAGGGAAAGGAATTTACCTATCTCAACCTCAAAGTGTAATCTATGCGGGAAATTCTGGAACAACTGCGCGGATATTTTCAACAATATTATCTGCTCAAAAGTTCCCATCTGTATTAGACGGAGACGAGAGCTTGCGAAAAAGACCTATGAAACGCGTTGTTGAACCATTGAGAGCACTTGGAGCGAAAATATGGGGCAAAGAAAACGGTAATAAACTTCCACTTGTTTTCGAAGGAGTAGGGAAGCTAAAGGGAGGAAAAAGTTTCAGCTTAGATGTCCCGAGCGCACAGGTCAAAACCGCTCTCATTATAGCAAATTTCTGGAGCGATGATGTTATAAAAGTAAAAGAACCAACGCTTTCAAGAGACCACACTGAAAGGATTCTTCCCATATTTTCTGTAAATGTGAGATGTGATAGCGATGGTTTTATATTCTGCGAAGGAAAGCCCAGATCTCCAAAGTCAATAAAAATTCCAGGAGATATATCATCTGCATCTTTCCTCATTTCACTTGGAATAATAAACAAAAACTCAGAGGTCGAAATAGAAGATGTATTGCTCAACAAAACAAGAATTGGCTTTATAGAAGCTCTAAAAAGCATGGGAGCAGAAATAACTTATGAGGTTGAAAAGGAAGAATCAGGTGAGCCAACAGGCAGAATAATCGCAAAAACTTCCGAGCTCAAAGCAAAAACTTTCTCCGGAGAAATAATACCAAAAATGATAGACGAAATACCCATACTATCATGCGTAGCGGTGTTCTCAGAAGGAATATTTTCAGTAAAAAATGCAGAAGAGCTCAGAGTGAAAGAAACAGATAGAATAAAAGCAATAGTTGAAAATCTCAAAACTATGGGAATAGAAGTTGAAGAATATAAAGACGGATTTGCTTTTGAGGGATTAGGAGAAAAAGCTCGTGAAAAGCTCAAAGGTGAATACTACCTGAAAAGCTTTGGAGACCACAGAATAGCTATGAGCTTTTTCATACTCGGAAGCTCTATCAAAGGAAAAGTATTCATAGACGATATAAGCTCAGTATCAATCTCTTATCCTGAATTCTTCAAAGATTTTGAGTTTCTGGCAGAAAAATGAATCTCATTCCCACTCTATTGTTGCTGGTGGTTTTGATGTAATGTCATATACAACACGAGAAATCTCAGGAATAGAACCTACTATTTTTCTTGCGACTTCGTCTAAAAATTCATAGGGTAATCTTGCCCAATCAGCAGTCATAGCGTCAGCAGATTCAACTGCTCTTATTGCGAGAACCCAGCCATATCTCCTTGAATCCCCAACAACCCCCGTGCTTTTTGTATTGAGAAGGACACAGAACGCCTGCCAGACATTATTGTAAAGCTCCCACTTTGAAAGCTCGTTCTGAAAAATGAACTCAGCCTCTCTTAAAATCCGAAGTTTTTCTCGCGTCACCTCTCCCATAATTCTCACAGCAAGACCGGGACCCGGAAAAGGATGTTTGTTCAGAATTCGCGAGGGGATATTAAGGAGTTTCCCGATTTCTCTCACTTCATCTTTATAAAGTTCTCGGAAAGGTTCAAGGAGTTCGAATCCAAGCTTTTCGGGAAGTCCGCCAACATTATGGTGTGTCTTTATAACATGAGCGGTTCCCGAAACCGAAACTCCACTTTCTATCACATCTGGATACAAAGTCCCCTGTGCGAGAAACTTTATTTTAGAAACTCTCTTTTTCTCCTCAGCGTATTTTTCAAAGACCTCTATAAATGTCATCCCTATAATTTTTCTTTTTTCTTCTGGGTCTTCAATTCCGATGAGCTTTGAGAGAAAGATTTCCTCTGCGTTTATAACATCTATCTCTATTCCAAGGGAGAGAAAATCTTTTTTGACATTTTCGGCTTCATTCTTTCTCAAAAGTCCTGTATCAACGAGGACAAAGTTAAGTTCTTCTTTTCTTTTCGCCCTGCTCAAAAGAACAGCAAGAGTCGTAGAATCAACTCCACCTGAGACCGCACATATAACTCCACCATCTTTATTTTTTATCTCCTCAATTTTTCTGTTCAGAAAATCTTGAATGCTCCAATCTTTTTGTGCCTTGCAGATGAGGAAAACAAAGTTTTTTAATATATCTAACCCATATTCTGTGTGAAAAACTTCTGGATGAAATTGGACTCCGTATATATTTGAGTATCTGAATGCCGAAACAGGAGAAAAATCTGTCGTAGCAAGTTTTTCAAAAAATTCAGGAACATCTGAAATTATATCTCCGTGCGACATCCAGACATTGAAGGTTTTGGGAATGTTGAGAAAGAGAGGATCTTCCTTTGATATGAAAATTCTTGTTCTTCCGTATTCTCCGATATTTGCTCTTTTTACTTTTCCTCCAAGAACGTGTGCTATGAGTTGAGCACCGTAGCATATTCCCAAAACAGGTAAGCCAAGAAACAATATATCTTTGCTTATTTTCGGAGAGTTCTCCTCATAAACACTTTGCGGACCCCCGGAAAGTATTATTCCCGCTGGATTTTTCCTTTTTATCTGTTCTATACCGATATCGAATGGAACAATTTCGGTATATACCCCCAAACCTCTTATTCTTCTTGATATAAGATGAGTGTATTGGGAGCCGAAATCTAAAATCAAAATCACTTTCCAAAAAACAAGATAAAAACCGCTTTACTTTTGCGTAAAGAGTTATATCAAATTAGTGCTTAATAATTCTATTATCTTATCCTCCCGATTGGAGTTCTTGGTCTATTATCTGCTTGAAAACGTCAAACGGGAGAGCTCCTCTTACAACTTTACCATTTATAAAGAATGTAGGAGTACCTCTTACCCCGAGCCGTTGAGATTCGGAAATGTCTTGGGCAATTATGTTAGCCGTTTCACCACTATCAAGGCATTGAGAAAAGCGTTTTTCATCTAATCCTATTTCTTTTGCAAACTGCTTCAAAGAAGTAACATCAAGCCGACCCTGAATTTGCCCCTCAAAAAACATCTTATCATGCATAGCCCAAAAAGCTTTGGGACCTCCTATTTTCCCAGCACACTCAGCAGCTTCGGCTGCCTTCTGAGCATAATTGTGAAATGGCAAAGGCAGATGTTTGAAAACAACCTTAACCTTATCACCATACTGCTGAATTATCTGAGGTAGCGTATCTCTGGTAAACCTGCCACAGAATGGACACTGAAAATCTGAATACTCAACTATTACAACTTTTGCGTTTTTCCCCCCTTTGACTCTATACGGAGGAGGTTCGCTGATCTGACTCATATCTATTTTATCTGCTTCTGGCGGAAGCTGAGGTTGTTGAGCTGTTGGCTGAGGTTGAGGTTGCTGTTCCGGAGGCGTCCCGGGAGCTCTTCCAAAAACATTCCTTGCTATGTTGCTTCCAAGATTACCAATATAATTCTGAAAGCTCTTTGTAGCCCATATAATAGAACCCGCAACTATAACAGATGAAACAAGTATTGCAACACCTAAAAACTTTGATTCTAACTGCCCTGATTTCATACTCATCTTTTTCACCTCCCTATTATAATTATACATTTTCATTATTTTAATTCTGAAATTGTACTTTGTCAAGAAAAATTGAAATATTTTTTATCCTTCCTGAAATGAAAATTATGTAATTTTGAAATGGGAAATGATGAAAAAAATAGGATAAGGAAATTTGGAATTCTGCCCACAATTGCATTTGCCATATCACTATTTTTACCGTTTATGAGTTTTCAGTGCGGCAACCTTGAAATAAAAGTGTACCCGTATAAACTCATAACAGAACCCAAAAAATATCTCCCGAAAAACTTTGAAGAGATAAAAAGTAGCAAATTCACCCTGATATATATTCCCATAATCTCATCTGCTTTTGGAACGATTTCATTTTTTTCAAACAAACTATGGCAAGCGGGATTTCTAATAAGTGGGACAATAAGCTCTGTTTCTTTACTTTCAATGAAAGTAGCCCTGAAAAATAGCACAGACAGGAAAAAAGAAGAAAATCTCAAAATCTTGAAAAGTAAAATAAGCACAAAAATAACATACAGTACAGGATACTATCTTATGCTGTTATCATCTTTCGGTTTCCTTATAATTGGCTTTCTCCCTACTCTATTGAAAATATCAAAAAAATTGATTGAAAGAAATTGATTGATTTCAGAAACAAAAACTTAACAAAAACTTGACTTGCTAAAAATAAATGATTAATATATTTTCATCCCAAGGAGAGGAAACCTTGGGAAATCTTGAGCAAGGAGGTGGCTGCTGATGGCAACACCAGTCAGAACAAACCCAGCAGGTCTTGTAGCAGCAGAAGACCTAAGGCGTATCACCATTGAACTTGGAGGCACCATGAAACGCCTCCAAACCGGTTTCAGGGTCAACTCCGCATCAGAAGACGTCGGCGCTCTCGTTCAATCTAATATACTCACACGCGCTCTCGATGCACTACAAATCGCCTCTGAACAGGTCGCAAAAGCTGACTCACTCCTGACAAAA
>JAUQOU010000044.1 GCA_030550715.1 bacterium
ACAAAAAGGAATAGATGCAGATATAAGAACCCATGTGAATTTACCCGTTGATGGCTACAAAGAAGTTGATGTTTTTTGTGATGATCCGTTGATTGTTGCTGAAACAAGTTTGAGTTTGAGAAGCATTGAAGAAGCGGAGAAGAAGATAGAAAAGTTAGAGTTAGCAGCGAAATCGGCAGAGAAATTAACTGGGAAGAAGATATTTATGAAGTTTTTCTCTGTTGAGTTTGCGACAAAAGAAGTGATTGAATTTCTCCGTGAAAAAGCCCAAGAAAAAAAATAGAACTTATCATAGGAAGAGAAATTGATGTCTCTCCATTATTTATTTCCCAGATATAGCCAAGCTTAAAAATTTACTCACCTTCTTTTTAAAATTTTCTGTATGAAGGCGAAACTTTTTATCTTCTCTGTTTTCACTCTTTGTGCTATCGGAATGCTTTTTATTCTTAGCATAACATCAGTAAGAATGTATTCCAAAGATCCATTCGTTCTGTTCAAAAAACAGCTAACCTCTATTTTTTTGGGCTTTATGATTATGTTTCTCGTATCAAAACTTCCCTTTCATGTAATGAAGAAAATCTCTCTGGTTATATTCATTATATCTTTCGTTCTTGTTTTATCAACTTTGTTTGTGGGAGAAGGAAAAGTAAAAAGGTGGATTCACCTGCCGGGATTTTCTATTCAACCCGTAGAGTTTTTTAAAATTGGAATAATACTCCTTTATTCAAATGTTTTATCAAAGATAAAGAGAGAAGATATTGACTTTTATGCTTTTTTACTTTTTGCGGTATCATTTTTTGTTTTATCTATACCTGTTCTTCTCCAGCCAGATTACGGGAATTTCTTATTGATAATGCTATTTTGTTTTTCCCTCCTATTTATAAAGGGAGTGAAAATGAGATACTTCTTTTTAACTTCTGCTCCTGTTTTAGCTTTGTTTTTCTTTTTCGCGGTAAGTTCAACTTATAGAATGAACAGAATATTAGCATTTTTGGACCCATGGAAAGACCCTCAAGGAAAGGGATTTCAGATAATTCAATCTATGGTAGCATATTCTTCTGGCGGATTAAGTGGTGTTGGAATAGGAGAAGGAACCCAAAAGCTTTTCTTTCTACCAGAGGCACATAACGATTTTATAATATCTTCAATAGCTGAGGAGACAGGCATGGTCGGAATTCTTCTGATAATCTTGCTTTTATTTTTTGTGATTTTTATAGGTTTCTCTTCTGCTATTTCTCTGAAAGATGAGTTTGCCAAACTTGTTGTTGCTGGTTCAACATTTATTATTGGTGTTGAAGCAGTGATGAATTTATATGTTTCTGTTGGACTTATGCCAGCCAAAGGTTTGCCGTTTCCATTCGTAAGTTATGGAGGTTCTTCAATGCTAAAATCTTTTACTCTGGCTGGTATAATACTTTCAGGAATAGCTCATGCGGAAGACGATAGATGAATTTTTCACGCTATGAAGGTTTTTCAAGAGCTTTTTGCACAAGGGGACTTACTATTTTCCCGCCGTGCGTCACTGCTGTATCTCTGATTATTTCATCCTCAAAGTTAAGAATGATTTTCCCATTTGCTATGACCAGTTTTAGAAAGTTCTCTATGTTTTTAGAGTAGAGGAAAGACGCATCTTTCGGATACAAGCTTGCTGGGTTGACAATTCCTATTATTTTTACTCCATTGAAATCAACTATTTCACCAGGTTTTGTTAGTTCGCAGTTTCCTCCTTTCTCTGCTGCGAGGTCAACTATGACTGAACCCGGCAACATCTTCTCAACCATATCTTTTGTGATCAGAACAGGTGCTTTTTTTCCGGGAACCATAGCTGTTGATATGACAACATCGGCTTCTGATACATGCTTTGTCATAAGCTTTCTCTGTTTCTTATAAAATTCTTCACCCATCGCTTTTGCATATCCGCCTTCTGCTCTTGCTTCTTCTGATTCCAATCCGAGTTCAACAAACTTTGCCCCAACACTTTGAACTTGTTCTTTTGTCTCGGGTCTTATGTCATATCCTTCAACTATTGCTCCGAGTTTTTTAGAGAACGCCATCGCTTGCAATCCCGCAACTCCTGCTCCTATAACAAAAACTTTTGCTGGTTTTACTGTTCCTGCTGCTGTCATAAGCATGGGAAACATTTTGTTTAGGTGTTTTGCTGCTTCTATTACAGCAGCATATCCGGCTATTGATGCCATAGAAGATAGGGCATCCATACTCTGGGCTCGGGATATACGAGGAATAAGTTCAACAGAAAACGCTGTGACTTTCTTTTCTGCAAGTTTTTGAATAACCGATGGATAAGCAAGTGGTTCTAAAAAACCAATTATTATCTGCCCTTCTTTGAAAAGAGGTATGTCTTCCTTTTCAACTTCATGAGATGCTCCGGGACCCCTTACATATATAAGTATGTCTGCTTTTTCAATTACTTCTTTTCTTGAATCAGCAATTTCAACCCCTCTTTTTGCGAATTCTTCATCCTCAATCATTGAAGGTTTTCCGTATCCTTTCTCAATAATTACCTTTGCTCCCTTTTTTATGTATGATTCAGCGGTCTGCGGTGTTATGCCAACTCTCCTTTCCCCGGGAAAAAGCTCCTTTACAGCACCTATTATCATATTCAAGAATTTATATCAGCGGTGTAAAATTTTTCTTTTTGTTCAATTTTTTATCTTGTGGTCTGAAAGCAGAGAAAAAAGATAAAATTCTTTATATGAGAAGGAATACAGATATTTTGGTTGCTCTCTCTATTTTTTCGGTTCTGCTCATAGTTATATTACCTTTGCCTTCACTCCTTCTTGATGTCCTCATAATAATAAGCTTTTCAGCGGGAGTTATGATTTTGTTCACTTCTCTTTACATCAGGGAACCAATAGAGTTTTCAGCTTATCCTACCATCTTACTTCTGGTCACACTTTACAGGTTATCTTTGAATGTTGCTACAACAAGAAGGATACTATCTCACGGACATGAATTTGTTAGCGGAGAAATTCAGGGAAAAGTATCTTTTATTATAGAGTTTTTCGGAAATGTTGTAATGGGGGGAAACTTTGTGATAGGTCTGATAATTTTCATCGTTCTTACTGTGATAAATCTTGTTGTCATAACAAGAGGAGCTGGAAGGATTGCTGAGGTTGCTGCAAGATTCACACTTGATTCTCTTCCAGGAAAACAGCTTTCTATTGATGCTGATCTGAACGCTGGATTGATAACCGTTGAAGAGGCAAAGGAAAGAAGGCAAAGATTGACAAGGGAGGCAGATTTCTATGGGGCTATGGATGGTGCTTCAAAATTTATAAGAGGAGAAGCAGTCGCCTCAATAATAATACTTTTTGTCAATATAATAGGTGGAGTGATAATAGGAACATTGCAGAGGGGATTAAGTATTCAAGATGCTCTTTCAACATTTACAAAACTTACGGTTGGAGATGGACTTGTAGCTCAGATTCCAGCTCTTATGGTATCAACATCTGCGGGCATAATAATCTCACGTTCATCAGGAGAGATGGATTTCACAAGAGATATAACAAGACAGATTACCGCATATCCGAAGGCAATATTAGCTTCTGGAATAGTTATAGCTCTTTTGGGACTTACATTTATGAACTGGGCTACTCCGCTTTTTCTGATACTGGCAGGAAGCTTGCTCGCATACGCAATAAGAAACATAAGAAAAGAAGAAGAAAGCAGAAAATTTGAATCCGCCCTCGCAGAACAAAAAGCAGTTCAAGAATCTAAATTGAAACCAGAAGAAGAGGAAAAACAAATAGAAGCAATACTCCAGCCAGATGTGATAGGTTTAGAGATAGGATATGCTCTTATTCCTTATGTAGATGAAATGCAAAACGGAGAAGTGATAAAGAGAATAAAAGGGTTGAGAAGAACTCTCGCAGAGGAGTTGGGAATAATTCTACCACCTGTGCATGTGAGAGATAACCTTTCGTTAAAACCGAATGAGTATTCAATTTTGCTAAAAGGTATTGAGGTCATGCGAGGGGAAGTTATGCCCGGAAAATATCTCGTTGTAGGAACTGAAAAGCCAGATATAGAAGGTATTCCAGCAATAGACCCTATATTTAATGTTGAAACGGTGTGGATAGATGAAGACAAAAAGACAGAAGCTATTGCGAAAGGATACACAGTAGTTGATGTCCCTTCTGTGATAATAACTCACTTTTCTGAGGTTATAAGAAGGAATGCTCACGAAATTCTCACAAGACAGGATACCCAAAAACTTCTTGATATAGCGAAGAAAAATTATCCTAAACTCGTAGAAGATGTCCTTTCCGTTGTCCCTCTATCAACTATACACAAAGTCCTTCAGAACCTTCTCAAAGAGGGAATATCTATAAAGGACCTGATCTCAATTCTTGAAGCAATAGGAGATTGGGGCAATACCATAAAGGACCCTGATATGCTTACAGAGTATGTCAGGCAATCTCTCTGGAGATACATCACAAAAATGTATCAGTCGCAGAGCGGTGAGATAATAGCTATATCTATTGACCCAGCTACCGAGGAAAAGATACTTGAAGGAATAGAAGAAGGGCAAGGAGCGATAAAAATAAAGATACCACCTCAATTCGTTCAAAAGTTCATAAGTTCAATTTCTGAGCTTGTGCCAAAATTTACCAAGTATAGAACGCAACCTATACTGATAACATCTCAACAGATAAGAAGATTTGTGAAAAAAATCATAGAAAATTACTTCCCCATGATACCTGTGATTTCATTTCAGGAGATAGACCCAAAGGTTAAAATCAGAATACTTGGAGTTGTTAAAGTGCAGTTATGAAGCATACAAAAATGATTTTAGATGAAACTTACAGTTCAAGGAAATAGAATGTATAGGTATCATCGGGAGAAACAAGGTTGTATTTAAGACATTTTGATGAGATGTCTGGTTCTTTCGGGACAGAGATTGAAATTCTCTTTCCAAGTCTTTCCATCTTTGCAACAGCATTTCCCATAATCACATTCATAAACTCATTTACCGCATCTTTTCTTAATTCCGGTGAATCGGGAATGTTGTATTCTCTTACAAGTAGTTCAGGGAGTTTTTGAGGTGGAGAGAAAATGACTTTCATTTTAACATCTCCTCCTATATCAACTTGCACATCATAATCTCCTCTTTTTACATATTCTTCAAATGTAAAGTCCCCAAATTTTGTATTTATATCTACTGTACGCAGGAGAAATTTTTTCCCGAGGTCTACGACTATGTTTATGAAATCTCTGTTTTTAACTCCTTCTGGGAGATATACCATTTCTGTCATATATGCTCTTTGTTCGCTTTCAAATATTTTCAGTTCTCTCATCAGTACTTCCTTTGTTATGAATCCTTTTTCAACCAGTATATCACCGAGGAGTTTATGTGAGCTTTTCTGAATTCTTATGAGTTGTTCAACCTGTTCAGGTGTGAGGTAGCCGAGTTTCACCGCTGCTTCACCAAACCTGAGTTCTTCTCTTTTTTGAAGTTTTCTTATTTCTTCAACTTGTTCAGGTGTAAGATAACCTAATCTTATTGCATGCTCTCCGAGTTTAAGATTGATTCTTTTTTGCTCTTCAAGTGCTTCAAAAAGTTGTTCAGGAGTTATTACTCCTCTTTCGATTAAGAATGCTCCGAAGAACTTTACACCCATTTTTTTTCCTCCTTACAGATTAAAAAATGTTGTTTTTATATGTTCTTCAAAATTTTTTCTATTTCTTTTTCATCAAATGGTTTTGATATTATCGCTTTTGCGCCGTAGCGTAGAGCTTCCTCTGCTTTTTCTGCTGCCCCTCCTAAAGAAGAAATCATAACAACCTTTGCGTTTTTATCCATGCTCATTATAGCTCTCAAAGTTTGTAACCCATCCATATTCGGCATAAGTATATCTAAAAATACAACATCAGGAGTTAGCTCTCTGTATAATTTTACTCCTTGCATTCCATCTTTGCCGTGCCCTACAACTTCTGCTATTCCCGTCTTTTCTATGAGAGATTTGAGCTGTTCAAAAGTGAAGGTACTATCATCTATTATAAGCACTCTCTTTTTTACTTCTGCCATAATTTTTAGCTTAATCAGAATTTAGTAATTTTTATCACTTTTTTCAATTTTTTTCCGAAATAAGAGTAGAGAAAGTTTTTCTCTTCCCCAGATTTTAATTAATATTATAAGTCATAAGTCAATGGATATTATTCTTGAAGGGAGAGAAATATATTTGAGCTTTGGAGGAGTAAAAGCCCTGAACGATGTATCCTTCTATGTTCAAAGAAATGAGATTTTCGGAATAATCGGACCAAATGGGTCAGGAAAAACCTCTCTATTCAATGTTATAACAGGAATATATAAACCAGATAAGGGAGAAGTTATATTCTCTCCCGATGGGAATCAAAAAATTAACATAACAAAACTTTCTCCGTGGAAAATTGCGAGATTAGGAATAGCAAGAACGTTCCAGAACATAAAGCTTTTCGGATATGTCTCAGTTCAAGAAAATATACTTCTTGGAAGAAATTTTCATTTCAGATCAGGAATACTTGGAGTAATTTTTGGTCGCTACTCAAAAGATTATGAGGAAAATATAGATTTCGTGGAGGAACTGATAGATTTTTTAGACCTTAAAGCATATAGGAGAGCTATTGCGAGAGATATTCCTCTTGGAATAAGGAAAAAGGTTGAACTTGCAAGAGCTGTCGCACAAAAACCTAAATTGCTTCTTTTAGATGAACCTACCGCAGGTCTGACATACGAAGAAAAATCAGAATTCCTATACTACATCAGAGAAATAAACCAGAAGTTCGGAATAACAGTTGTTATCATAGAGCATGATGTAAAGGTCATAAGCTCAGTTGCATCTCGGATTATGGCTCTTGACTTCGGAGTAAAAATAGCAGAAGGTCCGCCAGAAGATGTCCTCAAAAACCCAAAAGTTATATCTGCATATCTCGGAACAGAATAATTAACCTGAAATTCATAAAAGAGCAAAAAAGAACAATATTTTGAATTTATCAAAAAATAAAATTCTCTGAATACTATGCGATTTATATGGGATGGAGAATATACTTTATCATACTATCAATTTTAGCTTTTGCTGGAATAATAGCTTTCAGAGGAATAAAGCTCGGACTTGACCTGAAAGGTGGTTCTCATTTTGTCCTCAATGTAAGGCAAGACCTTGCAGTGAAAAAATATGTAGAAAGAATTGCGGGAGAAATACTTTCGGAATACAAAAAAAAATATCAGGAGCTGACGACTTATTCTGTTCTGTTTGAGGATACAAATATTTATGTTTCCGCCCCTACCGAATTTGTAGAAGAAATAAAAAAGAAGTTCCCATCTTTTGATTACAAAGGAAAAGAACTTCATGGTGAAACCGAATACCATATATTCACTCTGAAAGAATACGAAAAAAAAGAGATTGAAGAGTTCGCTGTGAATCAAGCTCTGAGCGTCATAAGAGCAAGAGTCGATGAATTCGGAGTTGCAGAACCTCAAATATCAAAATACGGGCAATCAAAAATCGTTGTTCAACTTCCCGGAATTCAAGACCCTTCGCAGGCGAAAAGAATAATAGGAAAAACCGCACTCCTTGAGTTCAGATTAGTAGATGATGAAACTGATTTTTTTGCCAGTACTGTCCCGCCAGAAGGTATTTACAAAAACACAGAAGTAGCTTCCACAAAAAAAACTGTGTCTTATCTTTGGACATATGAAAAAGATTTAAATAAGTTAGAGGACTTTGTCAAAACTCTTACACCTCCTTTTGGCAGAACTATCCTTTTGGGAAAAGGAGAGGGGGGCAAAATATGGAGAACATATATTGTCGAATCAATTTCGGAAATAACAGGAGAATTCTTACGAGATGCCGTTGTTAGAATGAACTCAATAACAAATGAACCATACATACTTATAACTTTTAACTCAGAAGGAGCTAGTAGATTTGAAAGAATCACAGGAGAGAATGTCGGAAAGAGATTAGCGATAATACTTGATGAAAAAGTTTTCTCAGCTCCTGTGATAAGAGAGAAGATATCAGGGGGAGTTGCAACGATAGAAGGCAGATTTACAATAGAGGAAGCAAGAGAACTCGCTTCTGTTCTCAGAACCGGAGCTCTCCCAGCTCCCGTAGAATTTGAAGAGGAAAGAACCGTAGGTCCTTCACTTGGACAGGATTCTATAAGAAAAGGAATTTTCGCATCTTTAACAGGGGTAGGACTTGTCGGAGCTTTTATGCTCGGATACTACAGAATCTCTGGCTTCGTAGCTATGATAGGAGCATCAATAACAATTCTCTTTACATTAGCTATACTCTCCCTTTTCTCAGCTACTTTGACACTTCCCGGACTTGCAGGATTAGCTCTTACTGTGGGAATGACAGTTGATAACAACATAATAATCTTTGAGAGAGTGAGAGAGGAGATTTTGAGAAGAGGGGTTGTAAAACCTTCGGTCGAAGCCGGGCATAAACTCGCAATGGCGACAATACTTGATGCAAATATAACTACACTCATAGCTGCTCTTTTTATATTCCAGTTTGGAACAGGACCAGTGAGAGGTTTTGCTCTTACTCTTTCCATAGGAATTCTCGGAGCGCTTTATGGTGCTGTTTTCTGTTCAAAAGCTATCTTAGACCTTCTGATTTCAAGAAAAATATTCAGCATATAAGGGAGGAAACGATATGTCAGAAAAAGATAAGTTGAAGAAAAAACTTTTCAAAGAAGCTGGAAAGGAGAAGAGAGAAAAATTTGATGAACAGAAAATATCGGTAAAGAAAGAAAATCAGGAAAGTTTGCCTCAGCCCGGGGAAGAAGTAATAGATGGAAAAGAAAAAATTGATATTGCGGTTCAGCAGGAGCAATTCCAAAAGGTGAAGAAAACCCAAAAAGCTCAGCCAAGAGAGGTTCAACAATTAAAAGAAGTTGTAAAACCAACTCCGAAAACTAAAATCCTCACTCCACCAAAATTCTTTTCCATATTTCCATATGGAAAAATTATAAATTTTATGAAATTTAGGAGATGGGCATATGCTATATCTTCTGCCCTCGCTCTCTTTTCTCTTTTCGTTATATTATCTGGAAGAGTTCCTCTATCTCCTGATTTCAGAGGCGGAGTGTCAGCAGAAGTAGAATACAGAGGAGATAAAAAAATTTCCGAAGGCGAATTAAGAGCTCTATTCCCAGAAGCAACTATTCAAAAATTAGGAGAAAGAGAGTTCCTTCTAAAACTCCCTCTTGATTTTGTAGAGAAGGCAAAGCAGGAAGGTAAAGATGCCGGAAGTGTTATAAAAGAAAAATTAGATCAAATTGGGCAGTTTGAAACGAAAAGAGTTGAATCGGTAGGTTCTCTCATAGGAACAGAACTCAGGAAAAAAGGAGTTCTTGCAGTAATCTTCAGCTTGATAGGAATATCAATTTATATTCTTTTGAGATTTGAATGGAGGTTTGCAGTAGGAGCTTTTATTTCTCTTTTTCACGATTCAATCATAACTCTTGGTATAGCTTCAGCTCTTGGTGTAGAGTTTTCTTTACCTACACTTGCAGCAATACTTACCCTTATAGGATACTCAATAAACGACTCTATAATAATAGCGGATAGAATAAGAGAGAAGTTAAGGTTATCAAGAGCTGTGTGGACAGAAGAGCTGTTCAACAAAGCCATAAGTGAAACACTCTCAAGAACAATAATAACGGTCTTTACTGTCATGCTTCCTACAATAACCATTATTTTGTTTGGAACAGGAGTTCTCAAAGACATAGGAATATTTTTCCTCATAGGACTTATCTTCGGCACTTACTCTTCAATATTCGTTGTTTCTGCAATGGCTCTTGATATATATAATCTCACAAGGAAAAAGAGAACCTAAAAATAATTTTGAACAAAACCTTACCTTGTCATATCAGATTTCTATTTTTCTCCCAGAAAATATAGTTTTCAGATAACCTTCATATAAAAGCGGAGCTGTTTTGAAATTGTTGATCTCACTTGGCTTTATCCACCTAAAATCAACGTGTTCCCAATCTATCTTTATATTCTTTTCTGATCTGATTATGATCCTGAAAGGAGTTATTTCCCATCTTATGCCTAACTTCGTGTCTGAAATCTCAAAAGAAGATGATTTGAAAAGCATGTGTATATCTTCTTTTACTATTCCTGTTTCCTCAAGAAGTTCTTTCAGAGCAGTTTGTTCTTCGGTCTCTCCTTCTTCAATATGACCTGATACAACCCCCCATTTCCCCCTGTAACTTCCAACCCTTTTGCTTCTTTTCAGAATAAGAATTTTACCGTTGTATTCAACGAAAGAAGATGCGACTTTCCTTGTCCGAAGCTCCCACCCAATAATATGGTTTATTGCGAAGAAAAAAGAGTAAGAAGCAACTTTCCTCATTATTTCTTCCCTGCTTTTTCCCCCAAAAAGATTCACGAAAGTGCTTTTCCCTTTTTTTGAAGCAACGCAGATAAAAGATAGACCAACAGGTTTCTTTTCAGTTGAACCGGTCGGCCCCAGTATAGAGCTTTCAGCTACCACTAAATCTGCCCCCGAAAATTCAATAAATCTTTCAGAAAGAGATAAAATAGCTCTTTCTGATACAGCTCCGTCAGACAAATCCCCTCCGAAAAATTCTTTCAGTGAATTCGAATAAGGAGTTATGCTACCCACAAATATTGAAGATGCCCCTTTTATTCTCACTATTTGGTAAGAGATAAATCCACCCGTAGAACATTCTATAAATCCTAACTTCACCGATTTTTCTTTTGCGAGCTCAAAGAGTTTTTTTGAAAGTTTTTCTGGTTCTGAGATAGGCGGAGAGAAAAGGAGATTTTTCAATCTGTTCTTTCCTTCCATAAAGTTTTGAAAGAATCTTTTCAATAATTTTTATTTTGCTTTTCAAAACCATCGTTGCGTTTAAAACACAATTTCTATCTTTTTTGATATATTTTTATTGTATGAAGCAAACTATTGCGATGACAGGAGTAAAAGGTTTTTTAGGTTCTAATTTAGCAGTAAGATTACAAAATATTCCAGATGTGAAACTTGTCGTTATAGATAGGTTCAGACCAAGCTTTCTCAACGATAATGTATCTTTCTACAGAATAGACCTGACAGATCCCAAAGCAGATATGATGATATACGAAGCTCTGGAAAGAGAGAAAGTAGATACGTTTTTACATCTTGCGTTTTTTGAAGATCACGTTCCTTTTTCTTCATCTTATACCCACGAGGTTCAAGTGATAGGGACATGGTACGTGCTTAATGCTTGTTCAAAGAAAAAAGTCAGGAAGTTCATTCTTTCTTCTACGACAGAGGTTTATGGAGCAGACCCGATGAATCCGAACCTTATCAGTGAGGACGCAAAACCAAAGGTAAATCAGAACTATAAATATATGAGAGATAGGTTAGAAGCAGAAGAGCTCACTTTGAAGTTTGCCAAAAAAAATCCAAACACAAAGGTATTTATACTCAGAAAGTGTCCTATTCTGGGCGATAAGGTGAGAAACTTTATGACATGGTATCTTTCTGGGATAATTATATTTACTGTTTTAGGTTTCGACCCTATGATGCAGTTTATACATCAAGAAGATGTTCTTGATGCATACATGATGTTTTTACTCGGAGATGAGATTCCGGGGGGTATATACAATGTTGTGGGAAAAGGTGCTCTGCCTCTATACTACATAGTCCGCCTCATGGGAAAAATAAATATACCAGTTATTTATTCCGTTGCTTTCTCTATATTCTGGCTGATGAGAACCTTGCGATTAGCTCCTTTCCCACCACAACACATAGATTATTTTAGATTCACGTTCGTCGCTGATGGAACAAAATTGAAAGAGACCACAGGATTTATTCCACGATATTCAACAAAAGAAATAGTAGAAGAATTTGCTGGATATGTAAAACTCAAAAGAGCAAAAATAAAATCTAAATGATTTTCAGAAGTTTTTCAAATGTTTCTTTCAGCTTCTCTTCTGGAAGTTTTTTGTATCCAGAAAGCATGCAACCACATATACCCATTT
>JAUQOU010000011.1 GCA_030550715.1 bacterium
TCTTATTGATAAAATAAAAAAGGAGGTAAAAAGCCATGGTTGACGGTTCAGTAAAAGAAATAAAAGTAGGACAGAAGGTTCCCGACTTCAAGATAACCTATTATGACCCACAGAAAAAAGGATTCGGATCAGTAAACCTCTACGACCTTTTACAACAGGGAAAATGGGTTGTTCTATTCTTCTATCCGGCTGACTTCACCTTCGTATGTCCAACAGAACTTGCAGATGTAAATGAAAAATACAATGAACTCACAAAAATCAATGTTGAGGTCATCTCTTGCAGTACAGATACTCAATATGTCCATCTCGCATGGTGTAAAGATGAACCGCTTATGAAGGACTTCAAATGGAAAATGGCAGCAGATCCAACCGGATATATATCACGGCTCTTTGGTGTTTATGACGAGAACTCCGGTCTCGCTCTTCGTGGCACATTCATAATAAATCCAGATGGTATCCTCGTTGGTTCCGAAGTAAATCATTACCCTGTTGGCAGAAATGCAGATGAACTCGTGAGAAAAGTTCAGGCATTTCAATATGTTTACGCTCACCCAGACGAAGCTTGTCCTGCAAAATGGCAACCTGGCAAAAAGACGCTTAAACCCGGTGCCGATATAGTAGGAAGAGTCGGAGAAGTCCTGAAATAATTAAAAAAATAACTATTTAACGAGGGGGAGGGAAATTTTCTTCCCACAAAATCCCTCCCCTTTCTTTTTTCACTACCCGTTTCCCAACTTTAACTCAAAAAGGAATTTTTTTATGCTTTGGTATAAATTTTTGTAAATGCTTTTTTCACCGTATAAACAGAACTTAAAAAAACGTATTGAAAAAATCTCTTACCTTCTTTCTGGTATTGAAAGAAAGATTCTTATGAACGAAAAGTTCTGGAAGATACCACTCGGACGATTCATTCAAAAACTTATTTTTCTCAAAAGATACTCAGATAATTTTGAGGATTTTCTGATGTTCCTGCTTGGTGCTAAAGACAATACTCAAATATCTATAAAGAAAAAAGAAAAAATATTTTTCAACCCTGAAGACAGAAAAAATATTCTTCAATCAGAGAGTTTCAGGTTATATAAAGCTATATCAGGGTTCTTCTGGCTTGAGGAGATGGGAATATGCCTCCTCAAAAATGATAAAATAATACTCAAAAAAGATAAGGTTGAACTGGAAATAGAAAAAGATAAAATAAAGGATTTTGATTTTTTCTTTGAAGGTCTGACCTTGCTCGGCGAAAAAGTTCGGTTTCTATCGCTAAAAGATAAAGTAATACTTTTATCTTTTGAATTTCCGCACAAGAAAAAAGATGAGGTGAAGATGAGAATAAATCTTGAAACGAACCCCGATACGCTATACAACATTTATGAGATATTTTTTGAAGAACCTTACAGGTGTTGTGATTTTTCAGGACTTTCAGTTCTTGATGTGGGATGCGGTACAGGTGATTCTCTGATTTACTTTCTCAAAAGTGGAGCGGAAAAAGTTCGTGGTTTTGACATAAGCAAAAACGCAATACATTCCGCTTATGAAAACCTAAAACTCAACAATCTATCTGCTGAACTCTTCTGCAGAGAAATCACTCCATCTGACATATTATCTGAAAAGCCCGATGTTCTCAAAATTGACTGTGAAGGATGTGAAAAAGAAATAATTTCCAAATATCCTTTGACGGTAAAATATATAGCTTTTGAATTCCACTCTTTCCCCGCAAAAATGTTCCTCAAGCTCATCAGAAATAAATTCGTTCCTTCTTTTATCTCATTCTACTACCCTTCTCTTGGAATAGCTCATTTCAAAAAGATTATACAGTGAAAATAAAAAATAAAATATAGATAGATGATAATTGGAAAAATAGTGAGGTGGAAATCAAGACAGAAAATCTGGTTTGTGGAGCTAATTATGTTTCTTTTCGTTTTTTCATGTAGTTCAAACAAATCATCAAATAACGCATCAGTTGAGATAGAGGCGAAAAATCCTCTTGCAGAGAAGATTTTAGGAAGAGAGATAAATATACCATCGGAGCCGTCAAAACTATGTGTTTCAGCACATACAAATCCGTTCTCAGATGAACAAAGTATAGAAAGAGAACTTGACATCATAAAAGAAGCGGGCTTTGATATAATAAGAAAAGATATACTCTGGCTTGACATTGAGCCAGAAGAGGGCAGGATAAATCAAAACGCATTAGAAAAATATCGTTTTCTTTTTCGGAAAGCAAAAGAAAGAGGGATTGACATAATTGGGATTTTAGCTTACGGGAACTGGTGGGCAAGTGATAAATCTGTTAGCTGCACGCAAGAATGCGTAGAAAAGGGAGGTGAGACCCAGAGCTGCAGGAGTGTATGCAGTTTCTTCGCTCCTGACCCGCAAAAGTTCGCAAAATTCGCGGAAACAGTATCAAGAGAAATACCAGAAGTTCAGAAATTTGAAATATGGAACGAGCCAAACTGGATAGTTTTTATGAATCCTCCCGACCCCTCCTTATATTCAGAAATATTCATTTCAGCAAGAAACAGAATAAAAAACGAAAAAAATGAGGTCTTTATAGGCGGACTTATGATGGTAAGAGAAAACAGAGCACCTACAAATATTCTTTTCCCATGGAACGAGTTTTTAGGAGGGCTTAAAACAAATGGCGTAATTGAAATTTCTGATGCGGTAGCCATACACCCGTATATAGCATCAAGAAACCTTCCTTATCCACCTTTGCTTCCCCCGGAAGATTCGGTAAATTCAACAAGCTCACTTATTGGCTTTATAAAATCTGTTTCAGATATCCTTCCCGCATCACGCCAAATTCCCATTTACATAACCGAAATTGGCTGGCCATCGGACCCAACTTCTCCCCAAAATTTCGTTCCTGAGCAAAAACAAGCGGAGTTTCTCATAAGAGCTTTTTTAATATCTTCAATGTTCGGCGTCAGAGTTTTTTGTATATATACACTCAAAGACCTTCCAGACGACTTTTTCACTCCATTACCTGCCGAAAGGTATTTCGGAATAACCAAAAAAGATTTATCTCCTAAAAAGTCATTTTTAGCTCTGAAATTCATCTCTCAAAATCTGAAAGGCAAAAAGTATGTGGGAGATATGCTCATAAAATCTTCGCAAGAAAATGTAAACCAAACTTCATCTGACGGAGAAGAAAAGATCATATTTTCACCTGTGTTTGAGGACGAGGAAGAATATATTATATTTATCTGGGCAACAAAAAACACGGGAGAAGAGATACTTTCACCTTTTGACATAAAAATTCCATCAAAATCAAAAGTGTTCAGTATATACGGAGAAGATATACCTGTAAAAGACGGATACATCGGTATTTCATCAACTCCCGTAATTATCAAAATAGCGAAAAAGTAAAAACTTACTTCATTATTAAAGAAGGAATAAAATAAAAATAGGGATTTACATCTTGGCGGAGAAACTAAAAAACATTGTATCAAAAAGAATATCAAGAGTGAGAGACAGCATTGTTGAAGTTGAAGAAAAAACCCTTGAAAAGCTCATCAGGTTGCTTTCAAAAGTTGATTATGAAAAGGAGTTAGCAGGGAAAGTGAAGATAAGCTCAATAATAAAAATTGTGATAACCGCTTTATCTTTATTTCAGAGAAAGTTACATCATCATTATCCGATAGTTCTCTTTGTAGATGCATTATTAAACTTGATTTATGTTATAGTAGTTGGGATTATAACCGCAAAAAAATTCGGCTTCAATCCAGACAAAAAGGAAGATGTGGAATTTCTCATACAAACAACAAAGAAAATACTCAGAAAACACGCAAAGTCAATTTTCACGCAGAAAATTCTTTCAAGAAAGAAAGGAAAATTTTTCTTTCTGAACAATATAAATCAGAACCTGAAACTTCTAAATCTTATTGAGGAAGAGTTTTCAGAGGAGTACGCCCAAAGAAATTCAAATTCAAAAAATCAAAAACAAAAGAGAGAAACAAAAAAATAAGTTAGCGTGAACTAAATTTTGAAAATAGCGTTCAGGTAGAGAGTAAAAAAAATTTTGTGATGACCGCGGAGACGAAAAAGCAGGAAGGTGAAAAAAAACAGAAAAAATTAGAGATAAAAATAAGAGAAGGAAGAGAAGAAGATATTGAAAAGGTAGTTTTGATAGAATTCAGTTCCTTTGAAAGTCCGTGGAGCAGGAATCTTCTTATTCGTTCAATAAAGAAGAAGGAGCTTTTTGTAGCCGAAATAAATGGTGAAGTGGTAGGATACATCGTTTTCAGTAAAATCCTTGATGAGGTTCACTTGGAGAACATAGCGGTAGATGAAAGATGGAGAAGGAAAGGCATCGGCTCAAAACTTCTTGAGTTTCTTATTCAAAGGAGTAAAGAAAGCTCAATATTTCTTGAAGTGAGACCTTCAAACATACCTGCTATAAATTTGTACAAAAAATATGGTTTCAGGGAGATAGGGATAAGGAAAAAGTATTATGTGAATGAAGACGCGATCGTTATGATGAGAGAGCCAGAGAAAATTCACTCTGAATAAAACCTTCTCAAAAACAGCTAAAAAGATTAATATTAAAGAAAAATGAGCGATTCAAAATACTTAAAAATACTCAAGGAGTTGCACTCTTTTTTATCGGCTCACTTCAGCATAGATTTTGCAGTAAGAAAAATAGGAGGGAACATCGAAAAACACATACAAAGAGGTTTGCCTTTATCGGCAAGCTTGAAAGCAGAAGGTTTCCCTGAAATATTTGTTCAGAACATAAAAATAGGTGAAGAGACAGGGAAGCTGAAAGAAGTTCTCGGAGAGCTTGTAAAACTGCTTGAAGACAAAATAAAATTAGAAAGAGAAATTGTGTTCTCGCTTTTTTATCCAGCTTTATCAATTTCGGCTTTCTTCATCTTTTTTTTAGCGGTAGGATTTTTCGTCATACCGGAAATGTCAAAGATGCTCTCTGAGTTAGGTGTAGGGGTTCCAAAATCTATCATCGTTATAGAGAAGATAAAAAATTTTCTGAAGCAGAGATATGAAATTTTTCCAATTTTTGCGGTTATATTTTTTTATTTATCTTATGAGTTCAAGAGAGGTAGCATTCCCATAGTGAAGAGCGCTAAGCTTTCTCTTTTCCTCAAAGCATTAGCGATATGTATAGAAAATAAGATAGAGTTGCAAAGGGCGCTTCTGATGACCTCTGAACTCTCACCAGAAAGCATAAGAGAAAAAATAGAAGAAGAATCGGCAAGAATAATAAGGGGTTTGGAGCCGACTTTTGAGTTTCTCGGCGAATTCCAAAGCGAGATCGAAAATGCTTATAAAAGAGGAGAACTACCATCTGCATTGAGAGGACTCTCTCAAATCTTTTATGAAAAGTATATGAAAAACTCCGAACTCCTGAAAAAATCAATAGAACCGCTCTTCCTCATAATAGTAGCAATACTTACAATATTTATTGTTTCAACAATCTACATACCTATGATAGAGAAGATAAGAGATATTATGTGATTTTGAAAATCAAAATTTCAGAAGAAAAGCTCTTTGAAGAGATCTTCAAGAATTTTCATATAATCCTCTTCTTTTCGCTCAACCTTATCCATCTTCTCCTCAAGTTCTCTTGTGTAATCCTCTGTGGTATAGATTTTGTATTTCGGGTGAGAAGAAAGTATGTTGTATATTTCTTTGCCAAGCTTGGTGATGATGAGGTATCCGTTTCTTTCTATACAGTATCCTCTGTCAAGCAATGTTTTTATTATATAAGCCCATGTTGAAGGACGTCCTATACCTTTTTTCTTCATTTCATCTACCAAACTTGCCTGAGTATAAGGTGGCACAGGGGAAACAAAAGAGAACTTGAAGTCGTGTGTTTCAAACTCAATCTTTCTTTTTTCTAAAATGTGTTCGGCAAATCTCGGAATGGGCAAGAACAAAACTTTGTTCCAACCATCTTCAAGAACTTTGAGCACAACCTCTATTTGTTTTTTGAGTTTATCTTCATCTATACCATTCCACGATACTTTCTCCTCTATGATTCCTTTTAGAACTTTAACTGGTGTCATCTGAGAAGCCATAAACCTTGTGAATATGATTTCGTACAGATTAACAGCTTCTTTTGGCAAAGAGATACTTCCTATTTTTACAGATATTGAGAGTTCTTCTGGGGTAAGGTTTTTTGTGGGGCGGATACATTCGTGAGTTCCTTCCTCTTCCCAAACTCGCGGAGCAAAAAATTTTTCTCCGAAGTTTTCTGAAATAAAGTCCCGAGCAACAGATATTCCCACATCTGAGACATGGTGGGAATCAGTTCTGTGATAGGTTATAAGTCCTGCCTCAAAAAGATTTTGAGCTAATGACATGGTCTGAGTTGCGGAGAACTTGAATTTAGAAAATGCTTCTTTGAGCATATCAGCGGTATTAAGAGGGGGTTGAGGTTTCAGCTCCGCAGAAAATGTTTCTTTGAGTTCAAGAGAGACCTTTATTTTTGCGTTCTGCAATCTTTCAGATTCTTGCTGGGGATCTTTCCTTTTTCTTCCCTTGAGTTTTCTGATAGATAAAGCTATCTCCTTTGCGAGAGATTTATCTTGAATCTTAACTGAATCGTGAATTCCGTAATCTCCTTTGAATTCAAGGTTTCCGATTTTTTCTTTCATCTGCCTTTCTCTTTCAACGAGCCATCCAAGAACAGGTGTTTGAACTCTGCCAGCGGAAAGCCAGATTTTATCTTCCTTCTTTTGAAGGTATTCGCTCATCACAAATCCAACCCACCTATCGGTTATCCTTCTTACCACCTGAGCTTTCACCAGAGATAGATTTATATCTCTTGGGAACTCTATTGCTTTGAAGATCGCGCGCCTTGTTACCTCGTGATACTCTGCTCTTTTTATATCTTTTTTGAACTTTGGAATAGAAAGGAAGATGTCAAAAGCTATTTTTTCTCCCTCGTGGTCAGGGTCTGTTGCTATGAATATATAATCTGCTTCTGAGCAGACCTGCTCAATAGCTCTGATTATTTTTGTTTTATCTTCAAATTCAGTTGAACCGCACCACGGGCAGGAGTTCTCTTCAAAGAAATTTTCACCACAAGACCTGCACCTTTTGATAGCCATATATTTTGGAACGAACAGAAATCCTTCGCCGTTTTTACTCTCATAGATAACCCCATACTTTTCACCTTCCCTATCTTCTCTTCTTGAGTATGAGAAAGGGAGGTCAAATATATGCCCACCCGATGCCATTATTGTGATATTCATATCACCTCGCGATACCTCCCAAACATCAACGGTTTCACCGTCTTGATAGACGCGAATCTTTCTTTTTGTAGGTTTGCCTATTAACCTCGCTATTGTTCCTGCTTTATTTGGCGATTCAACTATAAAGACCGCCGACTTCGGTGGCTTGACAGAAGAAATACGAGATATAGTAGATAAATCACCCCTTATGATATTTTTTATGTTCTCTCTATCTTTATCTATCTCTTGAAGAACAGAAGAAATATCTAACGAAGAAAGTTCCTTGAAATTGAGGTTTTCAAGAAGTTCTAACTTCAAACGCTTTTTCAGCTGATAGAACGATTTTTTATCATCTACTATGAGAACCGATAGACCTTTTGATAATCCACCTATATAAAGGCGTGATGTCCTGCCAGAAGCTTGAATATAAGCTGATGAGTCGGCGACAACAATTCTGAATTTTCCATCGGTCTCAACTCTTAACGGAACATCTTCTGAGTCCCTGATTTTCTGTATAAATTCAGGCTCTTTTAACTTCTCATTTATGAACTCCTTTATGCTTTCTATTTTGTTTTTTATAGCTGGATATTTTTCTATATCTTCTGCTCTCATTCCCGCATATTTTTTCATCGTTTCTATGAAGGAGTAGATTTTCTTTCCATTTCCGAGAATGTTTCTGAGCGAGAAAAGAACTCCTATAAGTTTTGCGGGTTCGTCTATTTCTCCCATTGAGAAGACGAATCTTGGGACACCTGCGAATACAGCGTATCTGACAGCATCTGGCATATCTATTCCCCTGCACAGAGGATTCCTCAAAGATGAAATTCCTATCACCGCATCAATTTCTCCTGCTCTGAAACTCTCTTGATTCTTCTCGTTGAACTCTTCATAAGTTACAGAATTTATACCTTGCGAGAGCAGGAAATTTTTGAGTTCCGAAACAGATTGTTTCCCGTATTCTGAGGAGACGAAGACGAAGCAACCTTTTCCGCACTTTCTTATTGTATCTGCCACCTTTTCAAATACATTTATTTTGACCTTCTCTATTTCTTCTCCTTGTTTTATATCGTAGTCAGAGTATAGTATTGTATCCTCAATGTTTCTTAGCGTTGTTGTATAAGGTGATATTTCAAATCCGAAGATTTCTCTGAAATATCTTATTGTTCCTGCTCTTGCTTTTGCGGTAGCAGAAGAAACAACCAAAACCCCACTGATCTTTTTTCTTATCTCCGATATCTTTTCAGATATTTTATGAAAATCCTTCATCTTATCGGTAAGGGTTTTTTCTCTATCTCTCGCCAAGAAGAATTTCTGGTTCATAAGGTTTTTGAGTTCCTGCATATCTTCGTCTGAAAGTCCCATAAGTTTCAAAACTCTCTCAACATTTTTAGGTTGTTTCAAGTATGAATCAACATCATCTATAAAGATGAAATCAAATTTTTTTCTGCTGACGAGCTCTTCATTTCTTGCGAGAAACATGCTTGTTGTTATTAAAATGTCGTAGTCATCTTCTGAAACCTTATCTTTTGAGCCGGGTTTAGATGAATCAACAAAAAGGATCTTTTTATTTACTCCTATTTTATCTGCTGATTCAATCAATCTTCTGACAAGGAGCTTTGAGAGGAGTTTAGTTGGCATTATTATGTATGACTTTCCACTGATGAAAAGAGACATGACCATACCGAAAGTTGTTTTTCCGACACCAGTTGGAGCGAGAGCCATAAAAGATTGAGAAGAGAGAACCCTTTTTGCCCAAGCTAACTGCAACGACCAAGGGGGGAAACCAACGATTTTCTTGAAAAAATCAGCAAACCTCTCCGATTCTTTCTCAATATCGTAAATTTTCTTGAAGTTTTTGAGTTTTCCTGTTTTTTCAAGGATTTGCAGTATATCTTCAAAGGTTGCACCCTTTGGAATTTCTGGAACGCATATATCGCATGGGAATCCCAAGCTCAATCTATCTGATGTTATATCTCCACCACAGTTAGGGCACATGCTTATGTAGTAAGCCGGGACAAAATTTTCATCATAAGTCATAACCTTATATTTTAAGTAATTTTTATAGTTCTGGTCATCTAAATCCACAACTTTATATGTTTTAGTTTCGGCAGAACCCATTAGGATATTATTTTACAAAAAAGAATACAAAAAGAGCTGAAACTTTCAACAAGAAAAATCTGAACGAAATTAAAAGTTTTTGATGTCTCTAAGTAGCTCTGAATCAATCAACTCCGTATTTTTCAAGAACTTTTTTAATCTGTGGGATTATTCTTAAAAAAGCCGAAACAACTTTCGGGTCAAAATGTTTTCCGGATTCTTTCTTCACAAAATCAACAACTTCATCTATGCCGAACGGTTCTTTGTATGGTCTGCGAGATAAAAGAGCATCTACAACATCAGCAAGGGCGACTATTCTGGCTTCTATTGGTATCTCTTCACCTTTCAAACCTTTCGGATAACCTTTGCCATCGTATCTTTCATGATGGCATAAAGCTATGTTTGCTCCCATCTTCAAAATATCAATATCTGAATCTTTGAGTATATCATATCCGTAAATTGTATGTTTTTGCATCTCTTTGAACTCCTCATCGGTGAGTTTTGATGGTTTGAGAAGTATTCTATCTGGAACTCCGAGTTTTCCTATATCGTGCATAGGAGCTGCGAGACGCAGTTTTTCGCACCAATCCTCATCAAACCCCATCTCCTTTGCTATAAGATAAGAGTAAATAGACATTCTGACAAGGTGATTATATGTTGTTTTATCTCTGAACTCAGCAGCTATTGATAACCTTACAACTATCTCTTCTTGTGTTTTTTTGATTTCAGAATATAAAAGGGCGTTTTCTATTGAGTTTGCAGCATAAGTAGATAGTATCTGCGCAAATTTGAGATCCTCCCCATCGAACTCTCCTTCAAGCTTGTTTATACCCTCTATAACACCGACTATGTTTCCCAAGTATGTTATGAGAGGAACTGCGATTATATTTTTTGTTTTATAACCTGTTTTTCTGTCAATCTCGGGATTAAATCGATGGTCAGAATATGGGTCATTTATTATAATTGGTTGCTTTTGAGAAAAGACAAATCCGACTATTCCCTTATCTGGTTCAAGTTCAATTGTTTCGTCAAGTCCGAGAGCGACTTTTGACCAGAGTTTTTTCTTTTTTTTATCCCATATAAAAATTGATGATCTATCGCAGTTTAGTATTTTGCAGAAAAAATAAGCGGTTTTTTCAAGAACTGAATCTATATCACGGAGTGCGCTAGCAGAAAGTGCGAAATCAAAAAGAAGCTTTGTTTTATCAGAAGAAATAATCTTTTCCGCTTTCTCTGTATCTTTTCCTTCAAAAAACTCAACATTTGGTTCTTCTAAAAACATCTGCTGTAAATTCAGCAAAAATAATCTATAAATATTATTCATTATCACAGATAGTTAGCTATTTTCCAGAGTAAAAAGAAAAGTGAAATTCAGAACAAAAACTCAACGAAAAACTATATAAAAATGACATGAAGAGAAAAACCAGCAAAATTTTTTATATGAAATTAATTTCTATAAGCTTATTTTTCACATATAACTCTTGTTTTTTGTGGGTAGCGAGAGCTTTTCAGAAATATGAAAATAAATTGAAGGTAGAGAGAATAGAAAGTTTTCCCGAAGATGATTTTCTGGTCTGGCTTGGGCATTCTTCTTTTCTCTTCAAGGTATCGGGAAAAGTGTTTTACACAGACCCCGTCATATACGAAAAAATCGTAATCATAAGGAGGAGGACAGAATTTCCCGCAGAAGTATCAAAGCTTCCCGCTCCGAACTTCATCATAATAAGCCATAACCACTATGATCATATGGATATACCATCTTTGAAGACACTGACTGAAAAATCAAAAAACGAAGGGAAAATTCCCGTCATACTCGTTCCCGAAAAAGCTTCGTATTATCTTGACGGATTAGGGGCAAAAGTTGTTGAGTTGAGATGGGAAGAGGAGTTTAACGCAGGAGATGTAAAAATAAAATCATATCAGGTAAAACATTTTTCTGGAAGAAATCTTTTTGACTGGAACTTTTCAAAATGGAACGCATATCTTGTAGAGACCGAGAAGATAAAAATTTTTTTTGGTGGAGATACCGCATATATAAAGCTTCCTGAAATATTACCTGATGTTGCTCTTTTACCTATTGGAGCTTGGAAACCGAGGTGGTTTATGAAAAGGAATCATGTCTCGCCTTGCGAAGCGGTTCAGATGGCAAAAGATATAAAAGCAAAGCTCGTTATACCTATGCATTATGGGACTTTCAGGCAGGGGCTTGACACTCCCGAAGAATCACTTGATGAGATGAAAAGGTGCGCAGAAAAACTCGGCCTGAAATACCTAATTCCCAACATAGGACAGATAATAAAAATTGAAGAACTTACCGCAGAAGAATAAAATGATTATACCCTGAAATCATTTTTTACCTTCCTCAAGATATTTGAGTATTGAGTAAGTATCTATCACAAGGACTGGCTCTCCTTCAGCTGAAATAGTTGCTCCCGCTATACCCACTGCTTTTATTCCGCTTATTGTTTTGACCGCAACCTCCTCAGAAGATATAACAGAATCAACGAGTATTCCAATTCTCTTTTCAGCTATACCGGCAACTATGAGGTGATACATATCAAGATTATTCCCGCCTATTCCGAGAATATCTCCGAGATAAACAACGGGCAGCATTATCTCTTTGCGCCAGTTTATAACCGCTTGTCCACTTGCATATTTCAGCTCAGATTTAGAAATCCTTGTTATCTCAATGACAGAAGATAGTGGGATAAAAAATGTACTGCCGTTGCATACAACTTTCAAGGTGTTCATTATTCCAACCGTGAGGGGGAGCTTTATGGTAACTTTTGTTCCTCTCCCGACTTCTGTATTTATATCTATCGTTCCTTTGAGCTCAACGACTTTGGCTTTGACAACATCCATTCCAACGCCTCTTCCCGAAAGTTCGGTGACTTTATCTTTTGATGAAAATCCCGGTAGGAATATGAGATTTATTATATCTTTTTCACTCATAGTCATGGCTTGTTCATAGCTTATAAATCCTTTCTCAATGGCTTTTTTTCTTATAACTTCTGCGTCTATTCCTTTTCCATCGTCTTCCACTTCTATGACGACATTTTCACCTTCGTAGTAGGCACGGAGGAAAATTTTAGCTTCGGGAGGTTTGCCCATCCCCACTCTTTCCTCGGCTCTCTCTATACCGTGGTCTATGGCATTTCTTATAAGATGTATCAGGGGCTCCTCTATTTCATCAACTATGTTCCTATCTATTTCTGTTTCTTCTCCCTGTATTATGAGCTCTACTTTTTTTTCAAAGTGTCGTGCGAGGTTTCTGACGGTTCCTGGAAATTTGGCAAAAAGAGTTCTTATAGGTATCATTCTCATTTTCATTATTGAGAACCTGAGCATAGAGATGATTTTATCTATGTTGGCTATGACTTCTGAAACGCGCGCGACATCTTCATCTCTTGGATATTTCTCTTCTATTCTCGGGAAAAGATTTACAAGGAAGTTTCTTTCAAGTATAAGCTCTTCTGAAAGAGCCATGACCTCATCAACTTTCTGGGTGGATATTCTTATTGTTTCATATGCGAATTTTCTTTTCTTCTTATCTTCCTGTCTTTCCGCTTTTACTTCTTCCGATTTTTCTTCTTTTTCTTCTCTTTTCTCAAAAATTTCCTTTCTCATCACTCCTTCTCTATACTTAGCTTCATCTTCTTTTCTTTGTGTGGCTTGGGGCTGTGAGGGAACATCGGCAGAAACTAATTTTTCTTTCTTTTTATCTTCGTCTGCTATATTTTTTTCTTTCTCTTTCGTTTCTTCCTTTACTTCTTTTGGTTGCTCTCTTTGGGTTTTTTCTTCTTTTGTTTCAATTACATCTTCGACAATCTGTCCTGAAATCTTCTTCAAAATCTTCTCTATTTTTTTTATTTCTGGTTCTATATCTATGTCTCCTTCTTCTCCTGTCAGGGTTATATTTTCGGTGAGGGCTTTGAGCTTTTCAAGGGCATCAAATATTGTGTTTATTATATCTTCTGTGAAAGAAATTCCCTCGTCTCTTATTTTTGCGATGAGATTTTCGGTTTTGTGAGCGAGTTCAACGGTTTTTGAAAACCCCAAAAATCCCGCTGCGCCTTTTATAGTATGCCAGCTTCTGAACAAGCTATTTACGAACTCCTTCTCATCACCTTCTTTTTTCTCAATTGAAAATAGGTCCGATTCTATTTTGGGTATTATATCTTTAGCTTCTGCTATGTATTGAGATACGTATTCTTTTAGCGACTCTTCCCAGCCCTCAATGTTTTCCTCATCTGGCATATATAAAAATTTTAATAAGCTTACGGAAAGATTTTAAATTTGTTGTTTATGCGGCAGGAATATTATTTTTTGTTTGAGGACATTATATTTTCAATTCCTTCGCATATCAGGTGAATTACGACTGAATGTGCCTCCTGAATTCTCTGAGTATCTGATGAACGAACAGAGATAACAAGGTCTGAAAAACGAGAAATATCCTGAGTATGTTGCCCTACAAGAGCTATTGTGGTAAGGGACATATCTTTTGCTTTTTTAAGAGCCCTCAGAACATTTTTTGACTTTCCAGATGTTGTGATTCCGAATGCGACATCACCTTTTTCTCCAAGCGCCTCTATCTGTCTTTCAAAAACATACTCAAAATCCCAATCATTTGAGATAGCGGTAAGAGCAGATGTATCAACTGTCAGAGCAATTGCAGGAAGAGCTTTTCTCTGCGGGTTTCTGAACTTACCGACAAGTTCGGCTGAAAAGTGCTGGGCGTCTGCTGCGCTCCCCCCATTACCAAAAATCAGAACCTTTCCCCCTATCTCAAAGCTCTCAGCTATCAACTCACAAGCTCGCTTTATCTGAGGTATGACCTCCACAAGAGATAAAATCACCTTCGCGCTCTCATCTATCGCTCCCGAAAAAATTTCATCAAGATCCATAACCTCAAATCCTAATATTCATATAAAATATAAATTTTTATCTATTTTTTCTCTTGGACTTGCTCGACTTGGGTTTTGCTTTGTATCTCTGGCAACGACTTCGCCTCTGGTCTAAATCGCTCTAAAATCCGACTCACATCAGAAATGTGATATGAACCAAGAGATAAGATGAATTTGAGCATGTCATCAGGTTTCCACCCCGGAAGGTTTATAACCTTCTCTTTCGGGACGACAAAGATAAATCCCGCAAAAGAAGAAGCAAGAAGGATGTTAGAAGTTTTTCCGTCAGATATGACTTCAAAGCCTGGAATATACATACCTCCGATGTCAACCATCACTGGTTTTCCAAGCTCTGATTTGCTTTTTTGAGCCATATCAACCAAACTCTTGAACGCAGAATAAACCATACCGGCAACGGGAATTTTCGTTATACTCCTTTCAAATGTAGAGATAAGGTTATTTACTATGTATGTTCTGGCAACCGCACCTGTGAGTATTACAAAAACAAAGAGAGTTATAAGACCTGCTCCGGGAACAGGGAAACCGAAAATATTTTGGTATATCTGTCCAAATATCCTGTCTAAAAAAGAAAAAAGCAGGTATAAAATATAGATTGTGCCAAATATGGGTCCGACAGAGATCAGCCCGAAAATGAAGTTATCTTTTACGAATTTTTTCAACTTTTCAAGCATAAAAATAAAGCTTATGCTATTTTTTTGAGTTTTTGTGAATCTGAGAAAGTTCAAAGTATCTCATCGCCGATGAATAAAACATTTTGAGCTCTTTTTCTTTGAGGAATCTTCTTATTTTTGCTGGGGAGCCGACGACTACTGCTCCCGGCGGAACTTTCATGTTCTCGGGAACGAGCGCTCCTGCTCCAATTATAGAGTACGGACCTATTTCTGCTCCGTTCATTATCACGGCTCCCATACCTATAAGGCAAAAATCTTTTATTATGCAACCGTGAATTACCGCTCTGTGCCCAATAGTTACAAAGTCGCCTATATAAGTTGGGAAAGAAGCGGTCTCAGCGTGAATGACGCATAAATCCTGAATGTTCGTGTATCTTCCTATACTTATCCAGTTCACATCGCCCCTTATAACTGAGCCATACCAAACAGAGCTACCTTCATCTATTTTCACAAGACCTATCACAAAGGAGCCGGGAGACAAAAAAACATTTTGATGTATCTCAGGAGAAAACAAAACACCATCTCTGAATATCGGAATAATATTTCCACTGCGCATAAGATTAAATTATTTTTGATTAATTTTACTTATTTTGATTAGTTTTAGTTTTTTCGGTTCCTCTGCTCTCATTGTGTCTCCTGATACCTTAAAGACAATCAGCCCTTTTCTTTTTGCGTATTTTTCTACTCCCTCCCCAAAGCTCATTCCTGCTATCGCTCCACACAAGGTATAACCTGCATAATCATCTCCCATAAAAAACTCAAAATTTCTCATATCTTCTAAAAGTTCATCTACATCTTGCGACCTCGCATGTGTTTTCGCAGATACCAAAAGAATAATCTTCCCTTTTCGTGAAGCAATTATTGGACCGTAATCAGCTGTTTCTCCCCTTTCTAAAACCTTTAATCTCTCACAACTTGAAATTTCTGAAAAACCCTTTTTTCTCAGAAACTCTTCAGCAAAAGGAATGACCTTATCTCCTACAAATATTCCCCAGCTATCTATAACTTTGTTAAATTTCTTATCGCTTTCACAGAGCTGAATTTCTGTTTTTCTTGTCTGTTCACCAGTTTTTCTCAGTTGTTCATCGGTTTTTTTCTGTGATTCTCTGAGCTCTCTTATTGATTCCCGCAGTTCTCTTATCTGCTCGCCTGCCTCTTTCAACTGCCTATCCGTTTCTTTCTGTAATTCCCTAAGCTCTCTTATCTGCTCTGTAGTTTCTCTCTGAAATTCCCGTAGTTCTCTCATTTCAATAGCAATTTTCTCTACTAACTTCTCAACTCTTGATAACCTGTCATTTTTCTTTGAGGGCATATAGAGTAATTTAATTTTGCAATGATAAAATACAAAAGTGTTGGATTTCTTGTAAGTAGCCGATGAATGGTCAATTACAGTGCAAATAGTGTTAGTGGAGGCGTGAGACAGTTCCTCTCAAAGAGTTGAGAATCTCCTGCAATCCCTGTTTAGCATCAGAAAAAAGCATAAGAGTGTTTTCTTTTATGAATAGTGGGTTTGGAACTCCGGCAAATCCCGGAGCCAAGCTTCTTTTTATAACGACAACGGTTTTAGCTCTATCTACATCTAAAATAGGCATACCTGCGATTGGGCTATTTTTATCTTCACGGGCAAGAGGATTGACGACATCATTCGCTCCAACAACAATTGCGACATCTGCCTCAGGGAAAAGGTTATTAGATGGTTCAAGTTCAAGAAGGTCATCGTAAGGTACTCCGGCTTCGGCAAGCAGAACATTCATATGCCCCGGCATTCTTCCTGCAACTGGATGTATGGCAAACTTAACATCTACACCTTTTGATTTGAGGTATTTTGCAAGCTCTCCCAAAACATGCTGAGCTTGTGATACAGCAAGACCGTATCCCGGAACTATCATAACAAGCCGGGCATTCTCAAGAAGATAAGCAACTTCTTCGGGTGTTGTTGCTTTTATCTTTCCTGCGTAAAATTCATCTTGTTTTTGTTTGAGTTCTTCTGATATTGCTCCGAAAGCACCAAAGAGAACATTAGCAAAGGACCTGTTCATAGCTTTACTCATAAGGATAGCAAGAATGAATCCCGAACCACCATCAAGAGCTCCCGCTATGATAAGGATATTATTTTCAAGGACAAAGCCAGTAGCTGCTGCGGCAAGTCCAGCATAAGAGTTGAGAAGACAAATAACAACAGGCATATCCGCACCACCAATAGGGAGAACTATAAGTATCCCCACAAGAAAGCAGAGGAGAACCATAGCGTAAAAAAGATGAGAAGCAGAAGGGTTAAAGATAAGGTATATCCATATGAATATAGTTATGAAAAACAAAAGTATATTTGATTGGTTTTGGAAACGATATGTTATAGGTCTTGAAGGTATGAGTTCGGCAAGCTTACCGAACGCCATAAGACTTCCTGTGAAAGTTATTGAGCCGAAAAGGACTTCAAAACCTATTGCAGCGATTTTTACGTTTCCCATCTCCGCTCCGTGCCTATAATACTCCGATATACCCACAAGAGAAGCGGCAAGACCTCCGAAAGAGTGAGAGAGAGCGATTCGCTCGGGCATACGAGTCATGGGCATAAAAATAGCAATAAGCAATCCAATCGTACCACCGATTATAAATCCGATAATTATCCATTCATAGCTTACGATTTCTTTTCTGAGGAGAGTTCCAACAATTGCAAGGACCATTCCTGCTGCTGCGATGAAATTTCCCTGTCTCGCAGTGCGCGGGTCTGTCATCCCTTTTATTCCGAGAATGAAAAAAACAGCAGATAGAAAGTAAATAAAGTTCAGCCAGTTCATAAATGGCTCCACCTCCATCTTTTTATCTAATACCTCTTCCTCTGAACATCCTCAGCATACGCTCTGTTATGGCATATCCTCCGAAAAGGTTTATAGATGCGGCGATAACTGCTATGAAACCTAACGCAGTGGTGAATTTATCGTGTTTCATTCCCGCAACCAAAATCGCTCCAACAATAGAAATAGATGATATAGCATTAGTAAGAGACATAAGAGGAGTATGGAGAAGAGGCGGAACTCTGGTTATAAGATGATAACCCAAAAATGCCGCTAAGGTGAAAATATATAATCCAATTATAATCCCACCAACTGGTGACTGCTCCATAGACCTTTCCTCCTTTTTAAAGAAAGAAAAAGTTAAGATTTAGTTTAAATATCAGCAATTCCGATAAGGCAAATTCAAAAATTTCAATTGGAGAAAGTTTTTGATACTTGTTGGAACTTTGATGCAATTTTTTAGAATTCAAGTGCTATGAGAGGCTGGCGACTGATTGGAAGATGAAGAAGTATCTTTTTTCTGTAGTTCAAGAAATCTGAGTAGCTCTATTGGCAGAGGGAGGATAAGAGTAGCGGTTTTTTCTGTGGCGAGTTCAGATACCGTTTGCAAGAACCTGAGCTGAACGGTTATAGGATTTTGCGCAAGCATATCAGCAGCTTCTTTTAATTTTTGAGCAGCTTGATATTCTGCTTCGGCGAGAGTTATTTTAGCTCTTCTTTCTCTTTCAGCTTCCGCCTGCCTTGCCATAGCTCTCTGCATCTCCTGCGGGAGGTCTATATGTTTTACTTCAACCGCCGAAATTTTTATTCCCCATGGCTCGGTCATTCGGTCAAGTATAGATTGAATTTTCATGTTGATTTTTTCCCTGTGTGCTAAAATCTCATCAAGTTCTGCTTCTCCACAAACGGACCTCAGAGTAGTTTGTGCGAGCTGGCTTGTAGCATATATGTAATTTTCAATAGAAACTATGGCTTTCGCTGGGTCCACAACTCTGAAATACACAACAGCATTTATCTTGACCGAGACATTGTCTTTGGTTATGACATCTTGTGCGGGTATATCCATAGTTATTATACGAAGCGATACTTTAACAAGTCTATCTATTATTGGTATTATGAATACGAGTCCCGGTCCTTTAACACCCACAAGTCGTCCCAATCTGAAAACTACTCCTCTTTCGTATTCTTGCAGTATCTTTATTGCAGAAGAAAGAATGAATATTGCTATTATTACTATTGGTAGCCAGAAAGATAGGTTTTGAAACATTTTTTAAAGTAGGCCGTGCGGGATTCGAACCCGCGACCCCTGGCTTAAAAGGCCAGTGCTCTTCCGCCTGAGCTAACGGCCTGATTACTACAACAAATTTTTATCTCATCAGAAAGCAAATCTGAAATTTTCAGGAAAAAAATTCAAAAAATATTCGCAATATCATGATTGAGCTTCTTTCAGGACATCCTGCATAATTTCCATCATACTTTCTTTCGGAGGTGCTTCCGAGATCATCGCTCTTACAACCGAATCAAGCTCTTCCGGATTCCAGTATTCCTTCTTATCTTTTTTGCGCTTTGAAACAGACCTCCAACCCCCCATAAGCCAGATCATGTTTCCAACTATTCTGAAAACCTGACCTGTAATTCCTGCGGACTTATCTGATGCGAGATAGACAACAAGTGGAGCAATTGATTTCGGATTGAGAACATCAAAAGGAGCATTAGCAACTGATTCAAATATAGCAGCAAGCTGAGGTGTTGCATCTGTTGTAAGGCGTGTTCTTGCAACAGGAGCTATCGCATTGACGGTGACGCCGTACTTTGCCATCTCTTCTGCAACTATTATAGTGAAAGCAGCTATTCCAGCTTTTGCTGCACCGTAGTTTGACTGCCCTATGTTCCCCAAAAGACCCGCGTCTGATGTTGTATTTATTATTCTGCCAGAAACAGGTTTTCCGGCTTTTGCTTGATTTCTCCACCAAACACACGCGTGATGTGTGCAGTTAAAAGTTCCTTTCAGATGCACAGAAATAACTTTATCCCAGTCCTCCTCGGTCATGTTGAAAATCATTTTATCTCTCAAAATCCCCGCGTTATTGACGAGTATATCAATTTTTCCGAATTTGTCTATTGCGGTTTGAATTATTCTTCTTGCACCTTCGAAGTCATCAACGAAGTCGTAGTTTGCAACCGCTTCTCCACCAAGTTTTCTTATCTCTTCAACGACTTCATCTGCTACTTTTGTCTCTTTACCTTCACCGGAGTAGCTGACACCCGGGTCATTGACGACAACTTTTGCACCGTGGAGAGCAAAAGCTATTGCTTCTTCTCTGCCTATTCCTCTGCCCGCTCCTGTAATCACTGCAACTTTTCCTTCAAGAAGCTTTGCCATTTTTTCTACCTCCTTTTCTTTTTGAGTTTCTTCAACTATATATTTTTCCTGTTATAGCTCAAAAAAATTTTTTTCCACTTTTTTCTGATTTCTTTTTTTATTTTTTACTTCGTTTCCAATCTTACGCTTTACGAAGAATGTTATCAGAATATAAACAGAAAACCCGTCGTTAAAAATTTTGCCTCTGCCCCAAATTTGGCAGAATAAGAATCCCATTCCCTATAACACTGGAAAAATGAAAATATAACCTTTCTCTTAATTTCTCAAATCAAAAAGCCAAAAAATCATTTTTTCCTCAAAAGAGTTTTAATTTAATTTCTGAAATGATCGGTATAACTCGGCTCATAAAAGATAAAAAAAGTTTTTCTGATAGATTACGATACGGTCATGATAGCTCATCTCACAAATTTGAAAAAGATGGAAAATTCATACCAGTTGTCGTGTTCAACATAACTTCTATGTGCAACCTTTCATGCAAACACTGCTACTACTCCGCAAAATCGTATCCAGATGAAGACGAACTTTCAACAAACGAGATCCTGAACATAATAGATGATATCGGAAATCTCGGAGTCCCGGTTATCCTTGTCTCGGGAGGAGAGCCCCTGATGAAAAAAGGAGTATACGAACTAATCTCATTTATGAGAGAGAAAAATATAGATGTAGGACTATCAACAAACGGAACACTCATAACAGAAAAAAACATAGAGAAAATAAAAAAATCTGGAGCGAATTATGTTGGAATAAGCATAGATGGATTTGAAAAAACGCACGATTTTTTCAGAGGGAAAAAAGGAGCTTTCAGAAGGTCAGAAGAAGCAATTGAAATATGCCTCAAAGAGGGATTGACCGTTTCCGTACGCCTCACCCTTACAAAATTTAACATGAACGAAATCACAAAAATCCTTGAATGGGCAGAAGAAAAAGGAGTCCAGAGATTCTGCATTTACCACCTTGTAGCATCGGGAAGAGGCAAAGATATAAAAGATTCAGCTTTGACACCCGAAGAGACAAGAAAAACCATTGAAAAAGTGTACGAGATGACAAAAAAGTTAAATATGGAAATCCTCACAGTTGATGCTCCTTTTGATGGATTTTTCGTAGCACTCAAAAAATTAGAAGAAGGAGACATAGATTCGGCAAAAAGAATAATAAAATTGCTCAAAGAACAAGGAGGAGATGGGACAGGGAAAAAAATAGCGGTTATATCACACAGAGGTGATGTATATATAAGCCAGTTCTGGCTAACAGATAGCTTGGGGAATGTGAGAGAAAAGAACTTCTCAGAGATATGGAACAATTCTGAAAGTCCTTTCCTTTACTATTTAAGGTATAGAGTGAGGGAAGAGCTTGAAGGAAAGTGCGGGAACTGTCCGCTCAGAGAAATATGCGGTGGGTTCAGACCTCGCGCAATTTCTTACTACGGAAAAATAAACGCTCAAGACCCGCTCTGCTATATCACAGAAGAAGAAAAAACAACCCTATCATCTCTCCTGATGGAACAATAAAAACTTCGGGAAAATGCAAACTTAACAGCTAAAAAAGAATTGCTAAAAATAAAAAACACCTCAAAAAAACAACAAAAATAAAACTTATGTTAATACTTTGCTCAATAATCATTTCTATAACACTTGAAAAAGCGGTGAAAATAGCCCTTGAGAACAACCTCTCAATTATATCTGCCAAATATTCTGTTAGTGAATCAGAACTATCATATAAGGGAGCATGGTCTAATATCTTTCCGAAAATCACAGTGGACTCATCTTACCGAAGACAGCTCAAAATACCAGAAGTAGAGATTCAGGGAAGAAAGATAAAAGCAGGGAAAGCTGAACAATCTCAGATCACACTATCTGCAATTGAAATTATACCGTTGGGGGGTTCGGCGTGGTATCTCAAAGACGCTCAAAAATACGCATACGATTCGCAAATATTTTCATTTGAAAACCTGAAAAACGAAATCGGCTTTGCGGTGATCAACTCCTATATCTCCATAACTCAACTCCTTCTTGCAAAAAAAATAGCGGAAGAAAACTTTGAAAGAATGCAAAAACACTATGAGACCGCAAAAGCGCTATACGATGCAGGTGTAATAATTGAACTTGACCTCCTAAGAATTGAAACAGCACTGTTTGAATCTGAACAACAACTCAAAAACATTGAAATCCAACTCCAAAACCTCCTCAAAAACTTCTCAATCCTTCTCGGCTCAAAAGATGAAAACGAAATCATACCATCAGAGACAATAGATGACCTTATATCTTCATATAAACCAGAAGAATTTCTCGAAAACCTGAAAGAAAAAATAAAATCAGAATTCGTAGAAAACACCCCAGACATACTTTCTTTAAAATATAGTGTGAAACAAATTGATAATCTCTCAAAGGCACAAAGAGGAGCACTGTTTCCACAGCTATCGCTTGGGTTCTCACTCCTCAACTCCTTCGGAACATTCGTTGAACAGAGAAATATTCCTGTTTTGTCTATTGGAGCAATTCTGAGCATAGATTTCGGCGGAACTTACTTTTCTTATCTTTCACTGAAACAGAGAAAAATGGCTCTCCTTACACGACTTGACGAAATAAAAAACACAAAAAGAAAGGACTTTGAAATGCTCCTGAAAGAATATGAAGTGGTGAAAAGTAAGCTATATACCTCTCAGAAAAGATTTGAATCATCTGAAAGAGCTTTGAAATCAGCGGAAGAACTTTTCAAGGTAGGAAAGATAACATCTGTTGACCTGCTTGACTATGAGATACAGTTTGAAAACTCAAAATTTGATGTGATCTCATCAAAGTCAGAACTTTTTTTACTGATGTGGAAAGCACTGAGAATTCTTGGAGAAATAGAGGAGTTCATAACGAAAATGAATGGATAGAAAATCATAGTTCCATCTATTCATTCGGTTCTTTCTCTTCTTGAAAATTTTCTTCTTGATTCTCTTCGTCTGAACTTTCCTTCTCCCCCGAACTCTCTTTTTCTTTCATCTCCTTCTCCTCAGTTTCAATCCTCTTTGATTGTTCAAGAACTATCTTGAGGTTATCAAAAGGCGAATAAAAAGTAAATGACTCTTCCTGCTTTTCGTCTTTACCTCTGACAAGTATTCTTATAGCTCTTGCGTCAGAAGGAACTGATATTTCAAACCTTCCTTTTTCATCTGAAATAGAACGATTGCCAAAATCGGTCTCAACAACAACACCCTTGACAGGATTTCCATTCTCATCAACTATAACACCTGATATAGTTTTGACTATTGGATAGTAAGATGCCCGCCAAGGAGTAGCGGAAACACCAAAACCCAAAAAAACAGGAAACTCCTTCTGAGAACCGAAAAGATAGTTTAAAGATAAAGAGGAGAAAAAGTCAAAGAAAAAGCCATCTGATATTTTGAGTTTCAGAGTAGGTATAAAGTTAGCAAGTCCTCCCGCAAAATTGTATTCTAAAAATGAATCCAGAGAAAGAGATTGTTTTATCTGAAATCCAAGTCCTCCGAAAATGCGTGTCTGTCTTCTGCTTAATTTTCCAAGTGTAGCCCAACTCACCCCCAAATCAAAACCACCGAGAAAGCCAATCTTACCAAAAAATAAATCTCTAACCAAACCAGAAGCAAACTTCAAAGATGGCTGGAGAACAAAAAGAGAAAAGTAAGGAGATAAAAAAACAAAAAAGTATGCGTCTTCCATTTTTTTCAAAGAGTATAAGTTAGCATTAAAAGAAGGAGAGATAAAGTGATACTGAATTTCTCCCTCACCGAAAGCGGTTTTTCTACGAAGTATGTAAGATTGACCGGCAAAATCAACTGATATTGAAGGAAGAATAACGAACGATAAAAACTCCCATCCCACTATTCCAAACCTTGACGAAAAACCCCATCTCACACCCGTTGTCTGAATATTACCCAAAGTTATAGAAGGGAAATAGTTTGACGGAGCGCCAGAAACCTGAGCAAAACCAAAGTACCCCAAAAATAACCCCTGCGCGTGAGAAAGTTGATACAATCCCCTTAAAAAGAAATCATCTTTGAATATCATGTCTTTTTCTCTATCTTGAGCTCCCGCCGGACCTAATATGCCAAAGATAAAAATCAAAATAAAAAAGATCTTTCTTGGAAAACCAGCCAGCTTCCGCCTCATCAAAAGATAAAAGAACACAAAAACAAAGAGCATAGCAATCAGAGAAAAGAGCGGTTTTGAAGTTGAGCAACCATAATTTGCCCTAACATTATCCCCTACACCCGTATCTCTTTTATACCTATCTGATCTTTGCATATCTGAGGTATATGATGGAGCGAGTAAGTCAGAGCAACCTTCAACAATATTTCCGGAACCAGAACCCATCGTCAAAGCAACAGATGAAACAAAAACAAGAGAACTAACATCAAGCATAGTCGCAGAAGCATATATACTGCTCCCCCCGTTGCTTACACCAAAATCATCTGAAATGTAAGATGAACAGATGTCTTTACCCTTAACCAAGTATATATCTTTCCCTCCATTCCCAAAAGAGGATGTTGTACCTATCAATATGAAGTCCCCATCTTCACTCTCAAAAACCGAGTTCTCCTCAAATCCACCAGCCGATGAGTAAGTTCTGAAAACCTTCCTTAACCATAAAATATCACCGTTTGGATTCATCTTCAGAACTATGGAGCTGTTGTAATCAGAAGATGCTCCCTGCGAGACACCAGATATAAGATAGTTCCCATCGGAAGGCATCGTTATATCAGATGCAAAATCATGAGAACCAGCCCATCCAACTATTTTTGACCAGATTATGTTTCCATTCTTATCTAATTTCACAATCCACATATCATATGTACCCCCAAGAGAAAAAGTTGATCTCATATATCCTACACCAATCAAATTACCGTCTTCAACTTCCAAGACCCTAACAATTCCATCATCAGAGGTATAAGCTCCTAAAACCCTATACCAATCAATGTTCCCAGATTCATCAAGTTTTAAAATAAATCCTTCTCCTCCACCTGTTCCATACCTAAAACTATTTACTATATTTGCTATGACATATTTCCCATCAGAAGTTCTTTTTATTGAGAAAGCGGTATCTTGCTGAACTGATGGACCACCCGTTACAATCTTCGCCCAAGCCATGTCTCCTGAGGAGTTCAGTTTCATAACAAGAATGTTATATCCTGAACCTCCTGACCACTCCAATCTCCCTGCGAGCATATAACCGCCATCAGAAGTTTGAGCTATACCTCTTACTTTTATTCCAGAAAGAGATGTAGTTATTGCTTTTGACCAAGATATTGAAGAAGAGCTGAATTTAGTTATAAAAGATGTAGTTCCTCTTTCAAAGCCGAGCAAAAACTCACCATCGTTCGCCTGAAATATCGTTCTTCCCCTTTCACTTCCTGATGAAAAGTCAATTGTTTTTTGCCACGATATATTTCCGAGATTATCAAGTTTTACTATGTAAGCATCGCTACCCCCAGCACCCGGCGTGTACCCCGTGAGAATAAACCCACCATCGCTTGCTCTTACTGCGGAGTAGAAGAAATCATCTCCACTACTACCTATTGCTCTGAAAAATGAATCAGAAGGAGAACACAGTGCATAAACCGAAGAATTCATAATAATACTATTTAACGAAGGAGAAAACACTGCGGAAGAAGAAGAGGAAGCCACCAAAGAAACAGGAGGAGAAGAGGAAGAGAAAGAAGGAGAAGAAGTATTAGAATTTTGGAAGTTATCGCTACAACCTAAAAGTCCATCTTCTCTTATTTCTACCAAATAAATATCATATCCTGAACTGAAAGAACTTGTAGAACCAAGTATCAATATACCACCATCTACACCCCTCATAGCAAAGTTAGCAAAGTCATCTCCGCCTCTGCCGATGGTTTTGCTCCACAGCAGGTCTCCTGAACCAGAAATCTTAATAACATATATATCTTTTGAAGATGAAAAACTTTGTGTCTCCCCAACGATTATGAAGTTTCCATCTTGAGTTTTGACTATATACTTTGCTGAATCTGTAAGGTTACCGCCAAAAGTTTTTGCCCACTCCACAACTCCGCTATTTGAAATCTTCACAGCAAATATATCTGAACAAGAACCATTCCCGCAAGTCAGACCAAAGCTAAAAGTTGTTCCGACAACAATAAAAGAACCGTCATCTCCCTTCACCAACGCATCGGCATAATCGTCATTTGAACCTCCAACAGTTCTTGCCCATTCAACAGAAGAAAAGTCAGATTTGACCTTGACAACAAAGAAATCAAAACCACCTGAACCGAAAGAATTTGTCTTTCCCGCAAATACATATCCTCCGTCTTGCGAAAAAACTACCGATTTTAAAGAATCATTACCACCTCCTCCAATAGTTCTAGAAGATACAAGAACAAGCGATGAATTGAGAACTAAAATATAACCATCTGTACAAGTTCCTCCACAGGTATTCCCAAAGCTATATGTCTCACCAACAATAAGAAGGTTTCCTCCGGAAACCTCAAGAACAGAGTAAGCGGTATCAGTCCATTCTCCCCCGAAAGTTCTTAAAGAATAAGAAGTATAAGGTTTAGAAGATGATAAAACGAGAACATCTGAGCAATTCCCACCACATGTCAACCCGGAACTATATGTTTCACCAACAGCAACAAAAGATGCGTTAGAATTAACTATGCTGGAGTGTATTTTTTCAGACCTATCTCTGCCTATGGCTCTTGCCCATTCAAGGTCTCCTCTTTTTGTCAGTTTTAAAAGTAGTATATCGTCATTTCCCGATGAAGTAGAAGTAACACCAGCCAAAAGGTATCCTCCATAGAAATTTGAAGATAAGTCAACAGGCAAAAGAGCTCCTGTAAAAACAATCTCATTTCCCGGAGCAGTAATGACTTTTGCAAAAGGTAAAGGAGGAGAAGTCCCTACTGAAACAACATTTGATTTCCCGCCCGCTCCTGTGGCATTTTTAGCATAAACCCTATAATACTTCGCCGAACTTATATATGTGTAATCAGTATAAGAAGTAACAAACGAAGGAAGAGAAGCTATGGGAGTGAAAACCGCATTATCGTCAGATTTCTCAACGATGAAATTTTCTACATTTGAGGAAGGATTCGGATAAAACCACTTCAAAACAACATAGGAAAGCCCCCATGAGAATACCTCCAAAGATGGAACATAACAAGGTGATGTATTTTCATCTACATATCCGTTGCAGTTATCATCAACAGCATTACAAAAATCATCAGAAGCAGAAGGATTAATTGACGGGTTAGAATCATTGCAGTCATTAGTCCCAAGTTCTGAACCAGCTGTGATGTATCCTGGGAAAGAGACTACATTCACACAAGAAGAAGAGCTATTTGGAGCGTATCTATCACCATCTGAATCAGTGTATGCCCACTTTTCAACATTGCCATCACAGTCATTATCAACTGAATCAGAGCAGTTCAGAACCGCTCCGGGATAAATAGATGAGTTATTATCGTTGCAGTCATCACCAGGCAAAATCAAATTCACAGGTGTATATGTCGTAGAACCAGCAAATTCCACACATACCGAAACGCTTCCCGCATACTTATACCTATCTTTATCTTGATCTACATAACCCCATATCTCCACACTTCCGTCACAGTTATTGTCTCGTGAATCGTTGCAGTTCGGAACAGCTTCAGGATAAACCCCTGCGTTGGAATCATCACAATCAGAAAAGCCCAAAATCTCTGATGCAGAAGTATATCCAGAAGATGTAACCTCAACACAGAAAGATACAGACAAAGGAGAGTATTTATCACCATCTTTATCTATGTAAGCCCACATCTTATCTTGTCCATCACAGGCACCAACACCTACTGGAATATTCACAGAAGGGTCCCTATCATCAATATCACCAATTGCTATCTCACTGCCTACTGTTATAAAGCCGGGATAGAATCTCAAAAGACAAATAGATACAGAGTTTGGAGCGTACTTATCACCATCTTGGTCTGTATAAGCCCAGAATTCAATTATACCATCGCAGTTATTATCTTTTGAATCGTCGCAGTTTATGGGGGCACCGGGATAAACAGTTGGGTCATTATCATCGCAATCTAACTCGGTTGTGCTTTTGAGTTTATCTGCGGTGTAAAACCCGTTCTTTTGAGCTTCCTCCAAAATATCTCTGATACTTGTTCTGCCAGATGAGCTATTACTATCTTGTTTTAAAAGAAATATAATATCTCGTAATCTCTTGTAGAAAGAAGTATTTTTTGTTCCCTTGTAAAATTCTTTTATTGATTTTGTGTTGCCTGACGGGTAAAAATCTCTGTCTTTATCTTCAAATAGTATGGTGTCGTCTAATGTTAAAATATATGGATTTGAGTCATCAAGGTCTCCTCCTACTGTTGTTATTCCCTCTCCTATATTACTTTCGTAAGATACGATAGGTTCTCCCCCTATACCGTCTCCGTCAGCATCTTTATAAAGGAGCGAAAGGTCTAATCCGTCTATTTTTATAAAAACCACCTGACCGGGAGAGACAACATAAAAGTTTCTTCTCCAGACCTTAAAGCTTCCCGCATCATCTGATATGAAAATATCGACAGAGTACGGTTTTGCATCCTCATATACCGGAAGGTCAAGAATCAATTCTTTCTGCAAAACTAAAAATTCCTGCTGATTTATCTGCATGGTAATTCCCTCTTTTGATTCTTCGGCGAAGTTTATGTTGAACGACATATAATCATCACAAGATAGAGAGTCGCAGACAGAAAGAATTGTTCCGCATCTTTGAGTATAAAATGAGCAGGAGTTCTGAAAATTATTATCAGATGTGGTAATTGGAGCGGAGGCGAAAAAAACATTCTCTGGAACAAACTTTTTTTCTGATACAAATTTCAGTTCGGCTGTTTCTCCAAAATTCACAACTTGTCTTATAATTTCAAGAACTTCCTTATCTTCTTGGAGGATGTATGGCTTTACAACAACTGAAATCTGCTTTACTACATTCTTTTTCTCCTCGGGTATAAGAATTTTGAGGTATATTTTTCCCCTATCTGTTGCGCTTTCTCTCTCACATCCAAATAACGAAAAAAGCAAAATTAAAAATATTAACTTTGCTAATATTTTAAGCATACAAAAAACTCTCTCATCAAAATATTACGGAAATTTTACATATTCTAATTCCGAAAAACACAAACATTAATTTAAAAGGAAAATTAATACTTTTTTCAAATTTTTGTATATTTTTAATCAATCGGAAGAAAAATATATTTATTGAAAAGCTGCGAAGGAAATCAGGAAAATTTCTAACCGCACTAAAAAAAGCTGATTGAATAAAATAAAAATGCCTTTTGATTAAAATTAAAAGTGCGGAGAAAAAATGAAAAACAACAACAAAAAACCTGCAAAGAAAAACCATCAGATAGATTACAGAATTCTCTCGGAGCTTAAAGTAAAACAAGGAGAGCTCTGGCGGATATTCAAGATAATGAGCGAGTTCGTTATGGGATTTGATGAGCTGTCAAAAGTAGCCCCGGGAGTCACAATATTCGGAAGTTCAAGAATATCAAGAGAGCACCCTTACTGGCAGAAAGCATATGAGCTTGGCTACAAACTCGGCAAAGAAGGGTACTCTGTTATAACCGGTGGGGGACCCGGGGTTATGGAAGCTGCGAATAAAGGAGCATTTGAAGCGGGAGCCGTTTCAGTCGGACTAACAATAGATATTCCAGACGAAACCCCATCAAAAGAATATCATACTATATCTCTGAACTTTGATTATTTTTTTGTGAGAAAAGTTATGCTTGTGAGATACTCAATAGCTTTTGTTATTTTTCCTGGTGGGTTCGGAACTTTTGACGAACTCTTCGAACTTCTCAACCTTATCCACACCAAAAAGCTATACGCTTACCCTGTTATACTTTTTGACTCAAATTTTTGGTCGGAACTGCTGAAATTTATCAAGGAAGAACTTATGGGAAAAGGATTCATACTCCCACACGGTCTTGAAACAATTTATGTGGTGGACGAAATAGATACCGCAGTGAAAATAATAAACTCTTTTCTCATTGAAAAATATAAAATAATTTCCACCTATCTCCACCCTCTTGAAAGATACAGAATAAGAAAACTTGTCAGAAACATAACGCAAAAAACGGAGAATGAAAAGCGATAAGAGAAAAAGAAGATTAATATCTTCTATTAGCCAAAAATTTCTGAAAAGCAAAGATTTCTTATGCAGAAAAGAGATGTAAAGAGCAAAAACATAAAAATAGATGATTTTTTCTTCAAGTCTTTTCCCAAAGACCCGTTAAATTCCGCAATCACATTCTCAAAAAAATTCTCCCTATTTGAAAAAGGAGATAAAGTTGTGGTCGCTGTATCAGGAGGAAAAGATTCAGTATTTTTGCTCTATATCCTCTCATCTTTCAAGTCAAAATTTGGCATAAGAGAAGTTATCTCGGCACATTTTAACCACATGACACGGGGTGAGGAATCTTTGAGAGATGAAAAATTCGTAATCTCTTTAAGTGAAAAATTTGGTATAAAGGCAATAGTAGGAAAAGCAAGGAGAAAACTTGAATCAGAAGAAGAGATGAGAGCTGAAAGATATAAGTTTTTAGATGAAGTAGCAAAATCTGAAAATGCAAATAAAATCTCAACCGCTCACACACTCGATGACCAGTTTGAAACATTTCTTTTAAACCTTGTGAGAGGGAAAGGTTTCTTCTCAGCAGGCGGAATACTCCCCAAAAACGACTCAATTTGCTCCGTCCCCGTAGTAAGACCACTCCTTTCAGTAAAATCAAAAGATATAAAAAGCTATCTTGCGAAAAGCAATTTGCCATACATCCTTGACTCGTCTAACATAGATATGTCTTTTATGAGAAACAAAATAAGAGCTTTTTTATCTATGCTACCCGATGATATTTATGATAGAATGCTGAGCGGATTTTTCAAATTCTGGCTCGGAACTCTGGCAGTATATAACCTCCTTTCAGAAATATACCAAAAGAACCAAGATGTAATTCCAAAATTTTTAGAAATTCAGATAGAAAGTTTCCTCAAAGGGGAAAAACTATCTTTTGAAGAGATCAAAAAATCTCTGTCAGAAAGAGCCCAAAAGCGAAACTGAAAATTGATAGATCTTGCTTTTGAACCAACCCTATGCGGGAAGACGTGAGAAAAAACTCTTTACAGCAATAGTTTCATATACCTAACAAAAAAATCTGAAATTATATAAAAAAAATATTGAGATAGAAAGCTTTTGATTATGCGTTATGTTCTGATTGCTATCGCCACCACAATACCGTGGATAATCGCAAGATTTACTCAACACGAACACATCTCCCCTTATATATCTGTTCTTTTGAGTGGTATATGTATAGTTGGAGCTGGATTTTTACTCACGTGGGCTTCTGACTCATCAAGAAAATATATATCAGGAGCATTAGCAATAGCGATTGTCGCACTCCTTGCAGTTCTTCCAGAGTACTCCGTAGATATGTACCTTTCATGGAAGGCAGGAATAAATGAGCAATACACACACTACGCAGTTGCCAACATGACAGGAGCTAACAGATTACTTATAGGGATTGGATGGTCAGTGATACTTTTCATACACTTTATAAAAACAAAAAAAATAGAAATAGAGTTTGATGAAAAGATAAGAAATGACCTTCTGATACTATTTATCTCTACCCTCTGGTCGTTCAACATTTTCTTCAAATCATCAATATCTCTCTTTGATTTCGTTTTCCTTTTCGCTCTTTTTGCTTTTTATATTTACAGGGCAAGCCAGATGGAACTTGAAGAACTTGAAGAGGACTTTGAACCGGTAAGAACAATCCAAAAACTGAAACCATCAGTCGGAATCCCCCTGATAATTTTCATGTTCTTATGGTCTGGTTTTTGCATTTTCATTTCCGCAGAACCATTTGCAGAAAGTTTAATAGAAATAGGTAGAAGTTTAAATGTAAGTGAATTTTTACTTATTCAATGGATAGCACCTCTTGCATCAGAAGCACCAGAATTCATCGTGACAATAATATGGGCTTTCAAAGAAAGGAGTTCAGACGCCTTGAGAGCTCTCGTATCATCAAAAGTAAATCAGTGGACGCTTCTTGTCTCCACAATACCACTTGTCTTTACAATATCAAAAATTTTCCATGGTACCGGAAATGTTTTCGCACCTTTGTCTCTTGACCACAGACAAAAATGGGAGATGCTTTTGACATCTGCTCAATCTCTCTTCGCTTTCTTCGTCATATACGACCTAAAATTCTCAATTCTTGAAGCATCTATACTCTTTCTACTCTTTTTCTCTCAATTTATATTTGAGCAAATAAGAGAAGAAGTGACCTTTGCATATCTTGCGCTGTGCATTCCATTTTTAGCTATGAAACTAAAAAAGAAGTAAAAAATTTTTTCAAATTTAAGTGAAAAGATAAGTGAAGGATAGTGGAAAAAAAACTCGCAGAAATCATCCTTACATTTTTCGGAGTCGGAAAAATTCCTTTTGCGCAAGGAACTTTCGCATCGGCTATCACAGCTACCCTATACTACTTCGCATTATCTGGAAAACTAAAACTTGAAATTCTGACCACCTTATCTACCTTAATCATATCTTTATTACTCACAAAATACATAAAAGTTATCTGGAAGGGAAAAGATGACCCCTCCGAAGTTGTAATAGATGAAGTTTTAGGAATGATGCTTTCCATGTTTGCTCTTCCCAAAAGACCTGAAATCGCGATAGCAGGTTTTTTGCTTTTCAGATTTCTTGACATAACCAAAATTCCACCTATAAATTTTTTTGACAGAATGAAATCTCCATACGGAGTTATGCTCGATGACATAGTAGGGGGAATAATGACGAACATCATCTTAAAAATAGCAATATCAATTTTTTCGGAGTTCTGATAACTATTTTATTGCTTATAGCTCCGTTCCAGATAAAAAAATCTTTTAAAAAAGATATCGAGCGATGAGAAGGATTACTTTTATTTATAAGCTGTCCCTGTAGCTCAGAAGGAAGAGCACGGTCCTCCTAAGTCCGGGGTCGCGGGTTCGAATCCCGCCAGGGACACCACAAAAACTTAAATTGAAATTTCTTGGAAGATTAACCGGTTTTTATGCCGTTCATCTTAAAAAAAGGTTCTTTCTCTTCATAGACACATTTCAAAAAAGCTTAACCATAGCGGAACTCACTGTAAAAGATGAATCAGATGGTAAAAAACTTCCTGTTCTCATACCCGCTGGATTTTTCTCTGAAAGAAGCATCTATGTAAGATGGGAGATGAAAATAACACCGATACACCTGATTTTGTTTTTTTCTACTCTTCTTACAACAACTGTTGCAGGAGCTATGATGCAGGGAATAAACCCGCTATCAAAAGATGTCTGGAAAGGATTTTACTTTTCAATCCCTCTTCTTTTCATTCTCTCATGCCATGAATTCGGGCATATATTTGCGATGTGGAAGTACGGAGTGAGGAGTTCTTTCCCTTTCTTCATACCCGCTCCAAACATAGTAGGAACATTTGGGGCAATAATGGTTCTGCGGGAGAGAGTAAGCAGAGCTTCTCATATAGTAAAAATAGGAGCAGCTGGACCCATAGCGGGCTTTTTAGCTGCGATCCCAATAGCTATATTAGGATTGAAACTATCATATGTTGCAGAGATACCGAAATCTGGCGGAGATTTTTTCATAAAACTTGGCTCCCCGCTGATATTTTCCTTCATAGAAAAGATAATTTTTGGAAACTTAGATAGCGGTAAGGATGTTATGCTTCATCCTGTTGCTTTTGCTGGCTGGATAGGTTTTTTCGTGACCGCGATGAACCTTATACCAATAGGGCAGACCGATGGCGGGCATATAGTTTTTGGCATCTTCCCATCTTTTCACAGAAAAATCTCTTTCCTATTTGTTATAACTCTCTTTTTGCTCGGCATATTTTTCTGGTATGGATGGATATTCTGGGGAATTCTCACAGCACTTTTGGGGTTAAGAAAAATTCCCTACTCTCCTCAAAAAGATGCAGGCAAAAAAGAAAAAGCGATCGCCCTTTTATCGTTTATAATATTCATATTAACCTTCATCGTAACTCCTATTGATATTCAGTTCTGATAGCTAACTTAAAAAAATCTGGTTGAATCAGAAAACAAGAAAAAGAGGGATAAATTTTATATAAATTTTGGATTTCAAAGCTATAAAAAAAGTAAGTGGGTCAGTAGCTCAGCAGGTAGAGCATGGGACTCTTAATCCCAGGGTCGCGGGTTCGATTCCCGCCTGACCCACAAAAAAACGCATGGAAGACCTCATCAAAACCACTGCAAAATTTATAATAATGATAGGTGCCATAATGATCCTCACGGGACTTATCTTCCTCTTCTTATCATCAATTGACATCAACATTGCAAATTTAAAACTCAAAAAGCTCCCGGGAGACATCTTTATCAAAAAAGATAACTTCACCTTCTTCTTTCCCATAACGACATCAATCATAATCTCTGTACTGCTAACACTGATTTTGAATGTGTTAGCGAGAATAATTGGGAAACAATAAAAATCAGGAAAATCTTCTTGATTTTTTGATGTAAAAATCTGATAAAAAAAACTTTTCTATTATGAAGGTAGGAATAAATGGTTTTGGAAGAATTGGGAGATTAGTTTTCAAAATAGCATTAGATAATGGAATTGATATTGTAGCAATAAACGATGTAGTTCCAGCAGATGTCTGCGCTCATCTTTTAAAGTACGACAGCGTATTTGGGAGATACAAAAGAAAAGTAGAAGTGAAAGGAAACAGCATAATAATAGATGGAGAAAAAGAGATAAAGGTCTTTTCAGAAACCGACCCCGAAAAAATCCCTTGGGATAAAATCGGAGCAGACCTTGTAGTTGAGTCATCTGGGAAATTTACGGAAAGAGAAAAGGCAGAAAAACATCTGAAAGCGGGAGCAAAAAAGGTTGTAATAACTGCACCCGCCAAAAACCCTGACATCACAATAGTCATAGGAGTAAATGAAAATCAATACTCCCCATCTCATAAAATAATATCTAACGCTTCATGCACAACAAACTGTTTCGCTATGCTTGTGAAAGTTCTGCACGAGAACTTCAAAATAAATTATGGAGAGCTGACAACAATACACTCCTACACAAATGACCAGAGAATAATAGATGCTCCACACAAAGATCTGAGAAGAGCAAGGTCAGCAGCAGCAAATATAATTCCCACATCAACAGGAGCAGCAAAAGCAATTTACGAGATTTTCCCAGAACTGAAAGGGCGTCTCACTGCACTCGCTATAAGAGTTCCCACCCAAGATGTATCTGTTTGCGATTTTTCATGCGTTGTTGAGAAAAAAACAGATAAACAAGAGGTAAATCAGGTATTCAAAGATTATGCAGAGAAAAAACTCAAAAGGTTGCTCGAATACACAGAAGACGAAATCGTCTCATCAGATGTTATAGGAAATCCCGCCTCGTGTGTTTTTGATTCAAAACTAACAGAAGTTGTTGATGGGAACTTTGTAAAAGTCATAGGATGGTATGATAACGAATACGGATACGCTTCACGAGTAGTAGATCTCATAAAAATTATTCAGGAAAAAGGATAAGACAAAAAATCTCTGGGAACATGCAGAAAGTCGGGCAGAATTTTTCTTTCATACCCTTTCCTTTATCTCCCTTCCGAAAATACCCTCTGGTCTCAAAGCAAGAGATACTACACCTATAAGGAAAATAAAAGCTGTCTTATACTTTATAGAGACATAACCTCCAAAGAGCGATTCTGCAAGTCCGACTATTATGCTTCCGACGACAGCGCCCGGAACACTATCTATTCCCCCTACAATCGCCCCTATGAACGCCTTCAAAAACGGATCAAAAAGAAATACCTGATCAACAGAGTAAAGCGGAGCAAGAAGTATTCCTGAAATCCCGGCAATAGCAGCAGAAAGACCCCATATAGATGAAACAACAAAACGAAACCTAACCCCCAAAATTCTTGACATATCTGGATTTTGAGAAACAGCCCTTATGGAAATTCCAAATCTCGTTTTTGTTATAACAAGATAGAAAACAGAGAGAGTAAGCAGAGAGACAATAAGAACGAGAATGAATGTTTTTGAGATCGAAAAGCCGAAGACATCTATTGTACCTTGGAAGAAACTTGGTACAGATTTCGGCTCCGGTCCCCAAACAATAATCTCAAAGCTCTGAATGAAAAAAGATATCGCGATCGTTCCTATTGTTATGCCGAGCGGAGAAACGCCCCTTCTCTGCGCTTCGTAAAACACAAAGTAAGATACAATAAAGGCAATCAAACCACTTGCAAAAAATCCTAAAATAGCACATAATATTGAAAAACCTGAACCCAACTTGTTCAGAGCAGAAAGAAATATAAATGTTCCAAAAGTAGCAAAGTCAGCGTGCGCAAAATTTATAACCCTCGTAGCTCTATATACAAGAACAATACCTATCGCTAAAAGAGAATATATGAACCCAAGCTGAACTCCACGAAAAATGTAATCCATACCACAAAAAAATTATCTTAAAATCAAAGGAGATTCGTATTATTCTGCATTTTTAAAGCATCAGAAAACAAAAATCACAGGTAGTCCAAAATTTCATCAAGAGAATCTATTTCCAGGTCTGGCTTATCATAAGGGAAGGATTTCGAGGGCGGAACAAAATGTTTTTTTGTTTGAGAGGACCTAACGAGAACAGCGGTTATGCCGAGATTTTTTGCCCCCTTTATATCTGTTTCTAATTTATCTCCCACCATAACCGCAAACTTTGGATTGACTCCGAATTCTGCGAGAACGAAACCGAAAATCAACGGATCTGGTTTGCCTATTTTTATATATCTTTTTCCCGAAGCAAAAGACAACATCTCACAAATCGGAAGGTCTCCTATGAAGACCCCTTCTTTACTGCCGAACCTACCGCGATAATAATTTGTGTATCCGACTGAGATAAGTTCAGCTCCTTCAAGAATACACTCCAGCGCAAAGTTCAGCTCTTCAAAATTTATGTTTCTTTTCATACCGACGACGACAAAATCAACGGGCTTTTCAAAAACGAGCTCAACAGAATTATCTATTTCAAAGTCCACTATAAGTCCTCTTTCAGATATAACGAAAACCCTTGCTTTCTTCTTTCTCTGCTTGATGTATTCTACGGCTACTTTACCCGCAGTGAAGACCTCGTTCTGTGATTTAGCAAGACCGAAATCAACAAGAATTTCTGCAACACGAAAGAAGGGAGTGCGAGATATGTTAGAAAGAAAAGCTATTTTTTTTCCATTCTCTCTCAACTTCTCCAAGGTTTCAACAACTTTTGAATCTACATTAATATCATCATCGTCAATAGACCGCAAAACAACTCCTTCTATATCAAAAATAAATAGTTCTTTATCTTTGAGAGATATTCTGCTCTGCTTATCGGTTGCTCTATCTTTTTCTTTCACTCATCAATACCTCCTTTTGCTTTAAGGTATCCTGTTGGTCTTATATCAAAGTCAAGCGGAGATGTTTCTCCAAAAATGATATGTCTTAATCCTCCCAAAAAAGCTATCATAGTTCCGTTATCTGTGCAATACCTCTGAGAAGGAAAAATAAACTCTATTTTGTTTTCTAATTCAAGGTTTTTCACAACTTGCCTGAGATAAGAGTTTTTCGCCACCCCTCCTGTCAAAGCAAAATGTTTTATATTCAAACTTCCATTTCCAAACTTTTTCAACGCATCAAAAGATTTGAACAAAATTTCATCTATTAGTTTTTTCTGAAAAGAAGCGAAGAACTCCGGCAAAGGAAAAGGTCCAAACCAATGTTCCGGCACCCTAACACTAAAAGTTTTTATTCCAGAGAAACTGAAATCTTCTGAATCAACGTTAGGGAAAGAGAAAAGTTGCTCTGCTCCGCCAGAGAGAGAATCTATAACAGGTCCACCCGGATAGCCGAACCTGAAAAATTTAGCAACCTTATCAAAAACTTCTCCGACCGAATCATCTCTTGTCTTCAAAACGAGTTTATATTTCCCGATGCTTTCGACCAAGTAAAGAGATGTATGACCGCCTGATACTACAAGTGAAGCGAAGGGAAAAGGTATATCGTGTTCTATAAGTGGAGATATAATGTGTGCTTCAACATGATTTACAGCTATTATTTTTTTTGATAGCGATTGGGCTAATCCTTTTGCAAAAGATACACCTACGATAAGAGAGCCAGGAAGTCCAGGCTCGTTTGCGACAGCGACAAGGTCAATATCTTTAAGTTCAACTCCCGCCTTTTCTAACGCAAGACGGAAAACCCTTGAAATGCTTTCAAGATGAGAGCGCGAAGCCAATTCAGGTACAACCCCACCGTAAATAGAGTGAAAATCCTGAGTGAGAACAACCAGAGATAGCTCTTCTGCATATGGCAAACCGCTCAGCTCTCTTTTCTTCTCGTGAAACTTCAAAACCGCAATAGATGTCTCATCACATGTCGTCTCTATGCCGACAACTATCATACAAAACCAAAAGAAAATTTAAGTGCAAAAAAATCTCAAAAAAAATAGATGAAAACAATTGATAAAATTCTGAACTCCTTCAAAACACATGCAAAAATATTTTATTTAGAATCTTGACCGATTTGCCTCAGGTACTCTCTGATAAAACTTATGGCTGACTCTTTATTTGGCTCTATTTTACCTTCAACTATTGCGTTTATTACCGCCTGCTTTATTTGACCAATAAGAGGACCGGGTTTCAGGTTGAAAATTTTCTGAATCTCGTATCCATCAATTGGACTTTCTATTTTCGCTTTGCCGAGCTTCAATATTTCAGAATATATCCTGTCTCTGAGCTCCTGAATGTTTTTGAGTTTTTCAGATGGGTCTTTTAAAGCTTTTATATCGTATTCAACGAATTTCAAGACAAGTTCTGGATCATCTCCTATTCTTCTCAAAAGCCGTCTCACTGCTGAATCAGACCACTGCGAAGTGTAATATATCATGTGATTTTTCACAACAAAAACTATTTTTTTTCTTTCATCATAAGGGAATTTGAAAGTCGAGAGGAAATCATCTGCTATCTCAGCTGATACTATTTCATGTCCCCAGTAAACAACTCTTCCATCTGGGAGCGTCTTTTCTGCGAAAGCTTTTCCTATATCGTGGAAGAAAGCAGAGAGTCGCAGAACTATATCAGGGGGAGTGAGGTCTACAACGTGTGCGCAATGCTCAAAAACTCCTTCAAAATGATATGGCGACTTCTGGTCTTTATATAAAGCAGGAACTATCTTCGGATACGCGTAGTTGAAAAACTTTATATCTCTGAGAAGAAAAAGCCCCAGTGAAGGTTTCTTTGAAAGGAAGAGCTTTCTGAGTTCTTCTCCCTGTCTTTCTTTTGGGACCGAATTTATTGAAGGGACTTTTTTCTCCATTGACTTTATGAGTTCTTCATCGGCGAAGAATCCTTCGGAGACAAATCTTGCTGCTCTTATTATACGTGATGGGTCTGATGAGAATGTCTTTTGGGGGTCTGATGGGGTTCTGAGGAATTTACGGGTTATATCATCGGTAGCGACTCCTAGTGGGTCAAGTATATTTGGTCTTGGGTCTTTGAGTGGGATAACGAGGGTGTTTATTGTAAAATCCCTTCTTTTGAGGTCTCCGATAAGGTTTTTAGATTTGGGGGGAGATATATCAACCGTGAGGTTATCTGAGAGATTAATTCTTATCATTTCGTATTTTTTTGGTTTGAAGAATGTTACTTTTTCTCCTATTTCTGACATGAAGATTTTGGCGAATGTAGAATAATCTTGTTCGAACACTATGACATCTATGTCTTTTGGTTCAAGTCCGCGGATTATATCTCTTGGAGCGCCACCGACTATATATGCTTCCACTCCCAGTTTTTTTGTTGTTCTGTGCAGAGCAGAGAATACAAAATCGAAAATTTCTCTCTTCTCTTCTTTTTTCAACTTTTCCATAACAAGATATTTAAAATAAATAAGTAATAAATTGGGATACAATGATTTATTCTTCAAACACAAAAAATGGTGAGAGATAGATTTTAAGAAATCAAAAAAACAATAATGCTACCTCATAGTCATAATTTTTAGAATAAAATGCCTTCTTTTCTAGTAACAGGTGCAACAGGATTCATAGGTTCTCATGTAGTAAGAGAGTTGATAAAAATGAATTTTGAAGTATATGCTCTGGTGCGTCATGAAAGCAATCTATGGAGAATAGAAGACGTAAAAGATAAGATAAAAAAAATCCAATATGATATCTTTGACAGTGAAAAATTGAAGAAAATAGTTAGAGATATAGGTCCAAATATAATAATCCATCTCGCCTGGTATGTAGAACCGGGAAAATACCTAAATAGCATCAAAAACATAGATTATATAAGAGCTTCGGTAGAATTAGCAAAAATCGCTAAGGAAATAAACTGTCAAAAGTTCGTAAGTGTTGGTTCATGCTTCGAATATGATTTAGAAGAAAAATATATTTCAGAAAATACAAAGCTTTCTCCTAATACTTTATACTCGGCTAGTAAAATAGCAACCTTCTACGCGTTAAAAGAAATTTTTAATAATTCAAGTACAAAATTCGTATGGGCAAGACTTTTCTATCTATTCGGTCCCTATGAAGACGAAAGAAGATTTGTCCCATATATAATTTCCTCTCTGCTAAAAAACGAAGAAGTACTGCTTACTGACTGCTTACAGGTCAGAGATTACTTATTTATAGAAGATTGCAGTAAAATTATTGTCAAAATAAGCTTATCAGATTTTGAAGGCGAAATAAATATCGGAAGTGGAATACCTATAACTCTGAAAGAGATCGCTTTGATGATAGGGAAAAAATTGAACAGAGTGGAAAAATTAAAAATCGGAGCAAAAGCACGACCTCCTAATGATCCCCCTTTTGTCTGCGCCAAAATAGAAAAACTAAAATCTATATTTCCTGAATTCATTCCAGAGAATCTCGAATCAGCAATAGATAAAACCATCGCATGGTGGAAAAATAAATATAATTTTTAATAATGAACTGTCCTGTATGTTACGGAGAAAACCTTCTCTGTTTTTTTGAAGTAAACAATGTTCCTATATTTCAGCAGTTCCTTTTAAAATCAAAAGAAGAAGCAATTTCGGTAAAAAGAGGAGATATATCTCTAAAACTCTGCCAAAATTGTGGAGTTATATTTAATGATAAATTTAAGGAAGAATTAATTGATTATAAATTACCTTATGATGCAACCCAAACTTACTCTCCCTCTTTTTCAAAATACATGAAAAGGATCGCCAAGTATCTGATAAATAAATACGAAATTAAACACAAAAAGGTTCTTGAAATAGGAAGCGGTACAGGAGAGTTTTTACTATATATGCATAAGTTCGGAGACAATCTGTGTATAGGATTTGAACCTTCTGAATCTGCTAAAAATATCAACTCCCCGCATGTAAAGATAATAAATGATTATTACAGCAAAAAGTATAATATCTCGGCAGATATTATTATATGCCGTCATGTTTTGGAGCATATATTCAATCCCAGAGAATTCTTAAAATCTCTTCCAAAACTAGATAAATGCATTTATTTTTTTGAAGTCCCAAATGTTGTTTGGTCATTAGAAAATACAGCCTTTTATGATTTTTACTATGAGCATTGCATTTATTTCTCTACCATATCACTTTCCAACCTCTTTAAGCTCTCCGAATTTGAAATTCTTAAAATCGGCAAAGGTTTTTATAATCAATATATATGGATTGAAGCAACATGGAAGAAAGGTAAGAAAAACAAGGTTCAGATCAAACAAGATAAATCAATAAAAAAACTCATTAAAAATTTTCAGCATAAATATGAAGTATTCTCTCAAAAGTGGAGAAAGCTTATAGAAAATTTCTCAAAATCAAACACAGTTGTTCTTTGGGGAGCTGGTGCAAGAGCTGTTGCATTTCTCAATTATCTGAAAATTGAACCTCCACTTATAGAGTATGTCGTAGACATTAATCCCAGCAAACATAACAAATTTATCCCCGGAACCGGTCAGAAGATAGTGCCACCAGAATTTCTAGAAAAAATAAGTAGTAATATTTACGTAATAATTACAAATCCTGCCTATTACAATGAAATAGAAAAGCAGTGCAAACCATACAAAGCAAAAATATTTTCGTTAATTAACTCACTATAACTGAATATAAACAAACAAAATCTATTTTATTTTTGTTGCTTTTGAGACCGCGAAGCGCTTGGCTCTAAAATGCGCAGAATCCCTCAAACTCAAAATAAAAGAAAGAAGCTTACCCCTCGGCTTCAACTCCTCCCTCTCAAAAATCAAAGTTATATCCCTCGTGTTCCTTTCCTCTTTCTTTATACAGACAAAATTAGCATTCAAACCAAATGAAGAAAAAACCTCCCTTGCCACACTCCAATGCCCCTTACCACCATCTATAAAAATAAGGTCAGGAAACGGCAAATCTTTACCCTCAAAATAATCTCTCACCCTCCTTGAAAGAACATTTCTGAGCGCAAGAATATCATCGTACCCTTCATCACTCACATTGTAAAGACGAATACGAGAAGAAACAAACTCCCCATCTTCAAAATGAACTTTCACCCCAACAAGATTCTTACCACCAAAATTTGAAAAATCAAAAACCTCTATCCTTCTCGGTGTATCTCTGAGAAGAAGAAAATCTCTCAACTCCTCAAGAATTCTGAACTTTTCAAGAAGAATATTTGATGTCTGAAGTATCTGCTCAACTGCATTTTTCTTAGCAATAAGCATAACCTCATTTTCATCTTCTCTCGGCGGTCTCACTAAAATACCTCCTACTTTAAAATCTTGCTCAACAAGGTCTGTAATAAGCTCACCTTCTGAACCGGAGTTATCATAAAAAAGCCCAAGAGCCATATCTAATATATCCTGTCCCCCATACTCAAAAGCACCACCATAACCCCCAAAAAATCTTCCTTCACGAACCTTTAAAACAAAAATACCCAACTTACCCCCAACTATATCGTAGCTTAAATAATCTCCTCCCCTCATATCAGGAAAAATCAACCTTTTTGTCTCAAAGAAATCTTTGATGACAGAAATCCTGTCTCTTATTCTCGCTGCAATCTCAAAGTTCTCTTTCTCCGCTTCCTCCCACATCTTCTCTTCAAGCTGTTTTATAACATATGAAAACTTTCCTTTCAGAAAATCCATAGCTTTGTGAAGCTCTTTCATGTAAGAATTCCTTTTTATCATACCCACACATGGTGCAGAGCAAACTCCTATCTGTCCATCAAGACACGGTCGATTTCTCTTTTTGAATTCAGAAAACTTTTTTTCGGTGCATGTTCTTATTCCGAACATCTTCAAAACATTGAAAATTTCTCTCGCATCATAAGAAGAAAAAGGACCGAAATAAATCGCACCGTCTTTCTTCTGCTGAAACCTTCTCAAAGATATAGATGGGAACTCATAAGATAAATCTATCCTTATATATTTCAGTCCTCTCTGATCTTTGAGTTTTATGTTGTATTTTGGAAGTTTTTCTCTTATGAGTTTTTGCTCAAAAAAAAGCGCGTCTTCTTCCGTTGAGGTTATGAACCATTTGAGGTCATCTGCTTCTTGAATGATTTTCGGAACTGTTTCGCGAGAATCTAAAAAATTAAAATACGCTTTGAGCCGTTCCTTTATATTCTTTGACTTACCAATATATATAGGTTCCCCATCTTTCAAAAATAAATATATTCCACATGATGAAGGTGCTAAATCTGCTTTTTGTTTCAGTTTTTCTAACATCAGAAAATAAATAAAATAATCTCTTTTCAAAGAATCTTTTCAAGGACAGAATGAATGCTGTAAAAGTCAAATAAGAAATATTGATTGTTATCGCTCATCTGATTTGCGATCTTTCTTTTATGAAATATACAATATATTTTTCATAATTTAAAAAAATGTTTGAACCTCCTTCTACTTCTACCCATCTTATAAAATCTCTTTCTACAATCTTTCTCGCACCTACTCTTTTCCATAATATAAACCCACACCTTTTGTAGAGAGATATTGCTTTATGATTATCCTCAAACACCCTTAAATAAACAGAATCTATTTTTAGGCGATTGAATACCCAATCAATCAAAGATTCTAACGCATAGGTCATAACTCCGGGAAGTTCTTCTTCTACACCTCTCAAAACAGAGTCAATCTCACATGTGTTTTTTTCAAAATCAAAATTCGTAAGTCCAATATGCCCGATAGGTTTTCCTTCAAGATTTTGGATTAAAAAAAGAATTCTATCCTCACGATCCATGATGCTTTCTATCCACTTTAATGTTCCATCTACGGTGGCATGAAACCAGGTAAAAAATGAATACATATGCTTATTTCTCCACTCAGTTAAAATCTCCGCATGTTCTCTGGTCTTCTTTACAGAGGAAAGATATGCTATTACCTGATGATTTTTACCTCTGATTGGAATATTCTTTTTTTGTTCAAATTTATACTCATGTATGACCGATAGTACATAATCTTTATGCAACATCCTGCTCAAAATTTTTAGTGTGCTTTCAATTTATTTCCTACTTTGCAAGGTTATTTTTTAGCTATATGAAAATTATCAGATTTATATAAGCTACGGACAAAAACTATTTAAATTTCTTTACCATGTTAAAAACACCCTTTTTTGAACTTGAAAAAAAACATAACGCATTTTTCACAGAGTTTGCTGGTTGGCTCCTCCCACTACACTTCGGCTCCGCAATAGAAGAAGCATTACATGTGAGAAACGACTGCGGATTTTTTGACATCTCTCATATGGGAAGAATAAAAATAAAAGGAGAAGACGCTGAAAAACTCATAAAAAAAATATTTTCCCGTGATGAACTCAAAGAAGGAAAAGGACACTATGGTTTCCTCGTCTCAGAAGAAGGGAAAGTGATAGACGATATAGTTGTGTTTAAAAAAAATTCTTCCGATTTCTTCATAGTAGTAAATGCTTCAAGAAAAGAAAAAGATATTGAACTGCTCAAAAGTGAAATAGAAAAAAACAAAATCAAAGCAGAAATAAAAGATATATCTTCTGAAACAGCTTTTGTAGCAATACAGGGACCGAAAGCAAAAGATAAAATAAAAGAGCTATCAAATATAAAAAACTTACCTCCTCCTGAATCAATAATCCGGCTCAAAAGATTCTCATCAATAGAAGAAGGAGATTTCTTCATCTCCCGAACAGGATACACGGGAGAAGATGGTTTTGAGATCTCTCTGCCCGCCGAACTCGCAGAGAAAATATGGAAAATACTTGCAAGTATAGCAAAACCATGCGGACTTGCAGCAAGAGACATACTCCGACTTGAAGCTGGACTTATTCTATACGGACTTGACCTCGACGAGAACACTTCTCCCTTTGGCTCACACCTTGAAAGATTCATATCTGAAAAATCTGAAAGGTTTGAACTTATGAAAAAAAATTTCCTCGCAAACCCTCAATTCCTGAAAGGAGTTATATTAGATGGTTTTCCCATACCTCAGAGCGGAGATGAAACCGAGCCAGAAGGAAAAATAACATCTGCGGTATTTTCTGCTGTCTTGAAAAAACCAATTGCTTTCGCAAGGTTCAAAGAAAATCTCAAAGAAGGAGAAAGAATAAATGTTAAGGTAAGAGGGAAAAAAATCGTTCAGGGGACAATAACAAAAGTCCCTTTCATTCAAAAAAATTAAATCTAAAAAATCATCTCTTCGGATTTATAAAACCAACCTTATCAAACGAAGGATTTTCATAACCTAATTTTTTCGCAATAGCATAGAGATTTTTTGGATTTTCAACTGTCATAAGTTTGGCTTCAAGAATTTCTTTCTTATCTTGAAGCTCCTCGATCTTTTTCACAAGAGCTGAAATTTTATAACCCTGCTTTATCACCTGCGACTTAACATAAACAGTAAAGAAAAAAGGAGAAAAAGCCAAAAGAACGCCAACGAAAAACCCTAAAATATCCTTCATACCCTTTTCAGATTTATTTCGGAATTTCAAAACCAAAATTTTATCCCTATCAGCGTAAAACTTCATATCGCCCATGGTATTTTTCAATTTTAAAAAAAATATCTGAGTTTTTCAAAAAACACTCTAACCATTGTTATTATAAGATTTTTATGAAGGTCTGGTTCTCAAAGTATGAAGCGTTAGGAAATGACTTTATAATAATAGATTTGCGAGTACCACAGGGAGGAGAAAATTTCTCTCCATACGAGTTCGCGAAAAAATACTGTGAAAGAAGATTCGGAATAGGAGCAGATGGAGTCATAACTCTTGAGAACCCATCATCAGAAGAATTTGATTTTAAGATGAGAATAATAAACAGCGATGGCTCAGAAGCTGAAATGAGCGGAAACGGAATAAGATGCCTCGCAAAATACGTATATGATATGAACCTCATATCAAAAGATTCAGTTGTCTTTGAAACAAAAGCCGGACCAAGAGTGGTAAAAAAAATTCAAGATAACTTTGAAGTAGATATGGGAAAGCCAAAAATAAAAGATAAATTTTTCCTCAGAGAAGGAGATAACTGGGGAGAAAAATTTGAATGCATAGAAGTAGATGTGGGAAACCCACACGTGGTTATTTTCGGAGATTACCCAAGAGAAGTTTTTCTATCATTCGCACCTCAAATTTCAAAGTCAAAGAATGTGAATGTGGAATTCGCAAAAATAGAAGATAAAAATGTAATAAAGGTATGGGTATGGGAAAGAGGAGTAGGAGAAACATTAGCATGCGGAACAGGAGCAGTAGCTGTCTTCGCATCAGCAAGAGAAAAAAAACTCATAAAGAATGAAGCCGAAATCTCTTTTAAGGGAGGAAAACTGAAAGTCAAACAAAAAGATGAAAACGTCTTTATTGAAGGAGGAGCAAACTTCGTCTTTTCAGGATACGTTGAAATATAAAACCTCCTAAATCATTATACCGCAAGTTCTACACACAAGATGAGAGTTAGAACTTTTGAGAGAACTGCCACATTCAGGGCAATTGTCAAAAACTACTTCAAAATCCTCGCTTCTGCTCTTATATTCCTCTTCGGTTATAAGAACACCTTCTCTGCTTCCTTCTCTATAAACCGTTATACCTTTGCAACCATATTCCCAAGCAAGCTCATATATCTTCCCTATCTCCTCAGGAGTCGTGTTTTTCGGAAGATTAACAGTAGAAGATATAGAAGAATCAATATGTTTCTGTATAACTCCTTGAATTCTTACCCTCATCTTCGGGTCAATTTGATGAGCGGTAATGAAAAAGTCAGGAAGGTCTTCCTCTCCTTTTCCACCGTATTCCGCAAGGTAGAGAGCAACAAGCCAGTGATAAACTTTGAATGTGCCCTGAGAAAGTGATTCAGACCTTCTTATATATGATAGAGCGAAAATCGGCTCTATCCCTCCCGTTGTTCCTCCAAGAATAGCTCCCGAGCCGACAGGCGGAATAGTAAGCAGACAGGCATTACGTATACCAAAATTCCATATCTTCTCTCTTATCTCCTCGCTGATACCTTTTACGAATTCCATATCAACATGCTTTTCTCTTCTGAAAGCAGGGAACGGACCTTTTTCTTTTGCTATCTCTACGCTTTCATCATAAGCAGTGTTTTTTATGAACTCAAAGAGTTTATCCATCATATAAACCGCTTCGTCTGTATCGTATTTTATTCTCATCTCGCAAAGCATATCTGCAAGACCTGTTGCTCCGAGTCCAGTCCTTCTTGTGTAAAGCGACGCTTCTTTCTGTTGAGGCAGAGGATGGCGCGGAGCGGAATAATCAAGGACATCATCTAAAAATCTCATTCCAACTCGCACAACTTTTTGAAGACCTAAAAGGTCAGGATAAGCCCAACCTTTACTTTCAGCGTATTCCATCGCTTTTTCAATTCCTTTTTTCTCCACAATATCCCAGAACTTTTCTAAATCTGGTTTTTTGCCGAAGACATTTTTGACAAACTTCATAAGGTTTATATTCCCTAAATTGCAACATCCGTAATCTTCGAGCATCTGTTCTGAGCACGGGTTACACCCTTTTATACTCATTTTCTCGTCGTATTCTGTTGGGGAAAATCTTTTTGCAGTGTCCCAGAATATAACCCCTGGCTCAGCCGAAGACCAAGCCCGGTTGCAGATTCTTGACCAGAGTTCTCTCGCTCTGATGCGCAACTCAATTCGTTTTACTCGCTCGCTCTCAAACCAGAGAGTGAATATGCCATTTTCTTTTACCTTTCTCATCAACTCGTCAGAGACCTTAACAGATATGTTGGCAAACCTGACATTCATGCGAAGAGGGTCATCTTTGACATCTATAAAGTCAAATATATCGGGATGTCTATCTTCTATTGTTATCATAAGAGCCCCGCGACGACCCGCCTGCCCTATCGTTCCTGTAACCTTTGAAAAAAGGTCCATAAAAGAAACAGCACCAGTTGAGAATATAGCTGAGTTGTTCACAGGCGAACCTTTCGGTCTCAAAATGGTTATATCAATTCCGACTCCTCCCCCAAATGAGTAAGTCCTTGCCATCTCCTTAGCACAGTCAAAAATCCCCTCTATTGAATCTTCCTTTATCGGGATATAATAGCAATTGAGGAGCGTCGCTCTTCTTTTGTTACCTGCTCCGAACATTATCCTTCCGCCAGGAATGAATTTGAAATCAGAGAGAATCTCGTAAAAAAGAGAGAAATAAAGTTGTCTTTTCTTCTCATCTTCTTCAACAGAAGCTATCTCTGTTGCCACGCGTTTCCACATCTCAGGCGGTGTCTTTTCTATTTGGACTCCGTTCTCATCTCGCAGAGCATACTTTTCATAAAATACACGAGCCCTCAGCTCATCTCCTCCAAACCATCTCAATGTTTCCTCCGGTATTTTTGTTCCCACAACCGCTTTACCTCCTTTCTCCTAATTTAAAACTATATCTTTTTGCTTTGTTGCTTTGTTTATTCTCAATCTTATCCTCAAAATTTTAATAAATATTTCGTAAAACTGTGATAGATAGAAAGTTCCTTCGTATTCAGAAAAATTCCTCCGAAAATGTTCAACACTTCAAGAGAAAACTAATACTTTATCACCGATATAACTTTGATTCCTTCTTCCTCAATTTTCCTTCTTCCTCCGAGGTTTTCAAGTTCTATCAGAAATACACAAGCAACGGGAATCCCCCTCAAATCTCTCACAATTTTGCACGCAGCAAGAGCAGTTCCCCCGGTCGCAAGAAGATCATCAACTATCAAAACCTTCTCATTCTCATCAATAGCGTCAATATGAATCTCAACCGTAGCAGTTC
>JAUQOU010000045.1 GCA_030550715.1 bacterium
TTGCTATGACCGCAACACCCTGAGCAAACACAGAAGAGGTTAAAAATAAGAAAGATAAAAAGGTAAAAAAAGGAAGGAAGAATCTGATACCTTTCCAACTTCTTTGCATTACTCTTTCCATCTTCACATTTACCATTTTTCCTTACCTCCTTTTCCTCCTAAAATGCATAAGACAAGCCCAAACCAAAAATTTGCACACTTTTACCTTTTTCTGGAATCTGATTATGAAGTTCAATTTTTATTCTAAGATAAGGGCTCGGATTTAATGCTAAGCCAAAGTAAAGAACAGAAGTGGAATCTTCACTTGCTTTCGTATCAAGGTCAATAAAGTCATAAGCAAAGTATGGCGAAACCTGAAAACTATCAAACAGTAAAGAGTAAGAAATAAGCCCATAACCCGAAATTGCAGTTATATCTCTTTCAACAATGGGAGATTTAAGAATTTGAGTCAAACCTACTTCTCCGCTCAGCTCTAAATTCCCTGGTCCTATTTCTCTCACAGATAAAATAAAGTGTCCCCCAAATGTGTTCTGCCTTGTGTTTTGTTTTTCAAAGTTTTTATCTGTGTAAAAATCAAATCCTACTCGTGAACCGAAAAATCTACCTTCCGGAACCTGAAAGTACGTGTGAACTCCCAAACCTTTGTCATCATTTGCGTCTATTACATTTGCCACAGAACCTCTCCCGTTTGCTACATAAAGAGTGTAGCCGAAGTATCTGCTTTTCCCTCTGATCTGAAGTCCAACATTATAATCACTTATAAAACTCTCGGAATATTTTCCGCCAAATTTATGTTTCTGGTACAATTGCGGTAAGAAGAGAAAAAGGTAAGTTGGTTGAGCATCTCTTCTTTCAAGCAGAAGCCCAAAAGGGTTCAAAAATTTACCAGCCCTGATGGTAAAATAATCTGAAAAAATATACTCTATGAAAACATAAGCAAAGTCTATCTCACCAAAACCTTCAAATTTGAACTTATCTGCACCCTTTGTTTTATATTCAACTTCTTCGCCTTCTGCTTCCTTTTCTATCTCTCCAAATGCCTCTAACTCGGGTGCGTATTTTACCTCAAGTTCGGAAAGAACTCTTATTCTGCTTGTTGGAATGAACTCTAAAAAGGAAGCAAAGAGAGCTTGGGCAAAAGAGCCACCTTTCCTACACTCAATAGGAGCGTTATACACTGTTTTTCCTTTTTCTTTATCTTCTGTCGTTATGCAGAAGTCAAAAAGTCCATAACCGTATATGCTGAAAGATTCTGATATGGTTTTCAATTCGCTTCCGAAACTTTTGCCCGAAAGATGTAAGAAAAATATAACTGCAAAGGGAAAACTTAATACAACGCAGAACCTACGATTTTTCCTACCTACAATTGTGTGTGTGTGTGTGTGGTGTGTAATTATTCATCTCCTTTTACCTCCTAAATTCTATAAAAAATTAAATTCTATATCTTTAATTTTAGGCAAAAAAATAAAAAATTTTCAAAAAAAATTTTGTAAAAAATTTTATTTTTTTGTTCAGATACGGAAAACTCACCTGAAAAACACAGAAGGAAATTCAGATTGAATGAATTTTCAAACCTCTATACCGAAGAGTTTTGGTTTTTTGTAGTCGTAAAATCCTCGTCCGGTTTTTCTTCCCAAAAATCCAGCACTGACAAGTTCCCTCAGCTTCGCAGATGGGCGGAACCTATCATCACCCGTCCTCCGATAAACATTATCTGCTATTGCAAGAACAATATCAAGCCCCATAAAGTCCGCAAGCTCAAAAGGTCCCATAGGATACCCTAAACCTAACTTGCACGCCTTATCTATATCCTCTGGCGTAGATATTCCTCCTTCATACATACGTATTGCTTCTAAAATAAATGGTATAAGCAGAGCGTTCCCTATGAAAGCAGGAGTATCCTTCGTTATAACCGGCTCTTTGCCTATCTTTTTTGCAAACTCAACCGCAAAAGATATATACCTTTCGTCTGTTTTCAAAGAAGGAATAACTTCAACGAGCTTCATAACAGGCGGTGGATTGAAAAAGTGAAATCCGAGAAACCTATCAGGTCTTCTCATAACAGCAGATATTTCTATAACAGGTATAGATGAAGTATTTGTGAAAATCGGAGATTCCTCTGATATTACACTTTCAACTCTGCTTATCACATCTTGCTTCAAACTCAGATCTTCATTTACCGCTTCTATAACCAGGGAGTCGTACGGAATATCTTCTATTTTTACTGTTCCTTTGAGCCGGCTCAAATTATCTTTCACCTTGTCTTCTGATATCTTTCCTCTTTTTATTCCTGATTCATAGAATTTGCTTATATGCTCTAAACCCCTTTTGAGAGATTGCTCATCTTTTTCAACAACTGTGACGGTAAAACCGTTATTGAGAAGGACAACCGCTATTCCAAATCCCATCACCCCACATCCTATAACTGCACAGTTCTTTATCTCGTTCATATCCATAGCCGATAAAAATTTTATACCCTTAACTAATACAAGAATAAAAAAACAGAAATTAGGAAAAGCGAAATTTTCATTTTTATTCTTTTGATTATGCTTTTGAGTGAAGAAAAATCAATTATAATAAGAGAATTTCAGAGACATCCAAAAGATGTTGGCTCCCCCGAGGTTCAAATCGCCCTGCTTACCGAAAGAATAAAAATACTTCAAGAACACCTGAAAATTCACAAGCACGATTACTCAGCTAAAAGACGGCTTTTAATCCTTGTCGCAAAAAGAAAAAAACATATAAATTACCTGAAAAGAACAAATCCTGAAAGATACAAGCTCATATCAGAAAAACTCGGTCTAAAGTAAAAACAAATCAAACCAGTTGAGACAATAAAAAAATAAACATTTATTTCCGATAAAAATTCAACAAACCGAGAAAAATAAAAAAATAAGTATTACTTTTATTTTATAAAGATGGCTGAGGAAAAAGGAGAAACAATTGAGGTAATAGAGGAAATAGGAGAGGAAGGAGTAGAAAAGGAAAGAAAAAAAAGAGGGTTGAAATTCTCAATTCCACCGTTCATCTTCTACTTACCAATAATTGCGGGATTGGGCTTTTTGGGGTATCTCGGATACAAGCAGTTTTTCGGCGAAAGAACTAAAAAAGAAGAAGAAGTAGAAGTAGCAAAAGTCGTAGCTAAAAAAGGTATAATTATTCCGGGACCATCTCTGGTTGTGAATCTATCAGATGTTAACGTTCCGAGATTTCTCAAAATATCTATGGTTTTTGAGGTTGATAGAGGAATAGCAGTAGCGGAAATTCAAGATAAAGAGCCGATAATAAAAGACGCAATAATAGGTCTTTTATCTTCAAAAACAATGGCAGACCTCAGAGGATATGATTCTCAACAGATTTTAAAAGAAGAGATTATATCACGAGTAAACTCACTACTTGAAAGAGGAAGAGTGATAAACATATACTTCACAGATTTTATTGTGCAATAGAGATTAGAATATCAAGCGTGGCGGATTTGTCCCTGGGACACACGCATAATGAGAAAAATCTGTAATACCTTCCTCTCGCAGAACATCTTCGTCTATGAGAGCTTTGCCCGTTCTTCTTGATGGAGGCTTTGATACAATAGCTATCACAGCATCAGATACTATATCTGGCTTTCTCCACATAGTTGGATCTCCAAGCTGAAAGTTTATTGTTGCTTGACTCTCTATGGCAGTAGCTGGCCAGAGAGAATTTACAGCTATGTTATATTCTTTGACCTCCTCGGCAAGTCCCATAGATAACATTGTCATTCCGAATTTTGATATAAGATATGCGACTTTTCCTGGCAGAATAGAAAGCTCAATCGGTGGCGACATATTTATTATGTGTCCCCATCTTTGTTTCATCATATATGGCAAGACATAGTGTGAGGCGATGAAGGCAGCTCTCACATTGACCTGCATAACAAGGTCAAATCTTTTCGGAGGAGTATCAATCACGGGTTGCCACCATAGTGCTCCTGCGTTGTTTATAAGAATATGAACAGTTCCGAAAGCTTTGACTGTTTCATCTACCATCTTTTTTATATCTTCTTCAAACCTCATATCTGTTCTCACCGCAATAGCTTCTCCTCCGAGCTTTTTTATCTCCTCTACAGTATCGTATATTGAGCCGGGGAGTTTTTCGGTTCCCTGCTCGCTCTTTGCAGCAACGCAGACTTTCACCCCTCGCTTCGCAAGATCAATTGCTATCTTTTTACCTATACCCCGGGATGCCCCAGTTACTATTGCAACTTTACCCTCAAGCTTTTCTTCTTCCTTTATCATTTTGAAAGGCAGATTTATCAGCTTATTCTCTCTATTATTGTTGCGATCCCCATTCCTCCGCCCATACACAAAGATATAACAGCATATCTCTTTTTGGTTCTTTCAAGCTCATAGAGAGCTTTTGTGAGAAGTATCGCACCTGTTGCCCCTATTGGATGACCGTGAGCTATGGCTCCACCATTAGGGTTAAGACGCGTATCGTTTCGCCAGTCAATTCCGAGTTCTCTTGCAGCATATATAACAGGAGACGCAAACGCCTCGTTTATCTCTATAATATCCATATCATCTATTGTGAGTTTAGCTTTTCTGAGCGCGTTCTTTATCGCAGGAGCTATTCCTGTGAGCATCAAAACAGGGTCAGAACCAGCAAGACCGAAAGAGACAATTCTTGCTCTTGGTTTCAAACCGAGTTTCTGAGCTTTTTCAGGAGTAGTTATCATAACCGCACAAGAAGCATCGGAAATCTGCGAAGACGTAGCGGGAGTATGAGGACCATCGGGAGTGAATGAATACGGGAGATTTTTCATATCTGCCATGAATCCTTCTGGGTCATCAAGCACTTTGAACCTCACTCCCTCATCTTGTGTTATCGTGAACTCCTGCCCATCTTTTTTCGCAACCACAGGAAAAACCTGAGAGTTATAAATCCCATTTTTCCACGCAAGAGCTGCTCTTTTTTGTGAGTTAAAACCGAACTCCTCAACTTCATCGCGCGAAATCTTGTATTTTTGAGCTATCATATCCGCAGCAACTCCCATAGGAACAAGTCCCTTTTGTTGAACTGCGTCAGGTATAACAAGCGGAGCCCCGGCTTTAGCAGCTATCTGTGCATCGGATCCCATAGGATACCTTGACATTGATTCTGATCCCCCGGCTATCACGAGATCACATTCTCCGGACATAACTTCCTGAGCTGCGAAATTTATAGCTTGAAGTCCCGAGCCACAGTATCTATTTACCGTACAACCAACCGCCTCATCGTGGAACCCAGCTTGATAAAGGAGAGTTCTTCCGAGATTAAAACCCTGCTCCCCTACCTGAGAAAGACATCCCCAAACAACATCTTCTACTTCTCTGGTGTCTATTTTTGTTCTTTCAATAAGCTTTCTCACAGAAAGAGACGCAAGTTCAATAGCAGAAAGATGCCCCATCGGACCGCACTTTTCAAGTCCTTTCCAGCTTGATTTGCCTATCGGAGTCCTTATTGCATCAACTATTACTGCCTCTCTCATAAACCAAAACCTCCTTTTTTATTTTTCACCAAGTTTATTTTATCAACAAAACAAAAATCAAAAACAAAAATCAATAAAAATCAGAAAAATAAAAAATAAAAAACAGGAATTCAAGAAAATTTCTTTTCAGATTGTAAATTTAGTTTGATTATGGCGGAGCAGTTCCTGACAACGAGAAGAGATAAATTCAAAGAGTTCTTACAAGGTATCGTAACATGGAGTAGGAAATGGTCTTTCTGGCCAATACCAATTGGGACTGCTTGCTGTGGTATAGAGTATATGGCAATAGTCGCATCTCACTTTGATATATCAAGGTGGGGAGCAGAAGTTGTGAGGTTCTCACCAAGACAGGCAGACCTTATGGTAATTGCAGGAACGATAACAAGAAAAATGGGAGAAGTTGTAAGAAGAGTATGGGAGCAGATGGCGGAACCAAAATGGGTAATAGCATTCGGCTCATGCGCTTCAACAGGGAACGGAATATACCAAACTTATTCTGTTCTTGACGGAGTTGATAAAGTTATTCCTGTTGATGTATATGTCGCAGGATGCCCACCGAGACCAGAAGCTTTTCTTGAAGCACTTGAATACCTGCAAAACAAAATTGAAAACAAAAAAGAGTATTTCAAAAAATTAGAAGAAGAAAAGAAAATAGTTCAGATTGAAGGGAAAACAATAATAGTAGGTGGGGAAATCATAAAGCAATCTATAAGATGAACATTTGAAAGATCGGCAAAGCGAAAACAAATAAAAAATCAGAAAAAACGCAATCTTCAAAAAAGAAAACAATAAATTAAAAAATCATGATGAGAATAAAAGCAGAGAGAAGAGAAAAATTGGGAAAAGAAAATGCAAAGAAAATCAGAAAGCAAAGCTACATCCCCGCAGTAATATACGGTCAAGGTAAAGTATACGAACATATAAAAGTGAAATTTGGCGATATGATGAAAATTTTGAAAGAAGAAACAACGAATTTTGAAATAGAACTTGAAGATGGAAAAATATATAAAGTGAGGTTACAAGATGTACAAATCCACCCAGTTTTAGACCAACCCATTCACTTTGATTTCTACAAACTCAATGACTAACGAAAATGCCTTAATAAACTTCCAGATAAACCCAAAAAGAGTAGATAAGATAAAAGCAGATATAATTGAGATAGGTTTCGGAAACGGAGAATACACAGTATATTTATCAAAAAAATTCAAAGATAAGAAAATTTTAGGCATTGAAATATCGGGAGAGAGTGCAAATAAGCTATCAAAAAAAATCAAAAAGGAAAATATAAAAAACGTACTTTACATCAAATTGCCAGCAATTATCGCATTTGAACTCTTTCTTGAAGATAATTCGGTTGAGGCGATATTTATAAACTTTCCCGACCCGTGGCCGAAAAAGAGGCACCAGGAAAGAAGGATCACAACAGCCGAACACCTTTTCCTTTTCGCAAAAAAACTCAAAAAAGAAGGATTTATTCAGCTGAAAACAGACCACTCAGATTTCCTTGATTTCTCAATCCAAGAAGCAGAAAAACTCAAATGCTTTGAAATATTTCTGATAGAAAATCCCAAAGAATCAACCCAAACAAAATACGAAAAAAAATGGCTTGAACAGGGGAAAAAAATATTTACTGTAAGGTTTATAAAAAAATCTGAACCAAACGAGCTAACCTCTACTTCTATACCTAAAATTAAGAAAGTAAATTATATGCCAAAGCTGAAAATAAATGAATTTTTAGATTTCTCAGAACTTGAAGGGAAAACATTCAAGATAGAACCAAACCTTGTAGCGAAATTCTTCAGAGCTTTTCAAAGAAAAAACGAAGAATGGCTCATAGAAACACTACTCGTTGAAGATAACTACACACATTACTTTTTTACATACCTCAAAAAGTTGCCCAACGATTCATTTGTTTTATCTGTATCAAATTTCAGCGAGGTCATAAAAACCGAAGGAGTTGTGAAATTCATCAAATGGCTATCAAATATAAAAGAAAAAAATAAAGAAGAAAACAAAAATTATCTCTGAAAAAATTATTATCTTTTTAGATTATGTTCGGCAAAAGAAAAAGAGAACTCCCAGTCGCAGGAGATATAAATGTGGTACCGTTCATAGATATGCTATCTGTTATAATAATATTTCTCATAATGGTAGCAACCTTTCTAAACATAGGTGTAGTAGAAACATCTATGCCAAGAGCAGGAGGGAGTACGGCACAAATAGCAGAACCCCAGAAAAAAGAACAAAAAGAAAAATTAAACCTCACAATAGCAATAACAGAAAAGGGCTTTTACATAGGCGGAGCAGGAGCAGTACTTCAAGAAAAGACAGGAGAACCCACGATACCCAAAAAAGATGGAAAATATGATTTCAAAGCCCTCAACGATAAACTCTGGGAGATAAAACAGCGCTACCCCGATGAGTGGGATGTCATAATACTTCCAGAAGATAACATTGACTACCAGACCATAATAAAAACAATGGACGCAGCAAGAGAAAGATGGATAGAAGAAAACGGGAAGAAAGTCAAAAAATACCTCTTCCCTAATGTCGCAATAGCAGCAGGAATATTCTGAAATAACATCATGAGATACTTTTTACTGATACCAGACGGAGCAGCGGAAAAATTTGAAAAAGGAACCCCACTTGAAAAAGCAAAAACCCCCTCCCTTGATCAAATAGTAAAAAATTCCTTAATCGGTACGGCAAGAACTATTCCCTATGGACTTCCCCCAGGTTCAGACATAGGAACACTTTCTATTTTAGGTTATGACCCATATAAGTTCGCAATAGGTAGAGCTCCTCTTGAATTCGCCTCAAAAGGTATAGAATTTCCTCCAAACTCAATCGTTTTCAGAATGAACCTCATAACCGTAGAAGATGGAATAATAAAAGACCACTCAGCAGGACACATAAAAGATGAAGAAGCAAAAAAAATAGTAGAAAAGATAAATCAGGAAGCAAAGGAATTTTTAGAAAAAAATAAAATGAAGGTGTTTTCGGGAAAATCTTATAGAAACTACCTCGTGTGGGAAATAGATGATAAGAGCAAACTTGAAAACATAGAGAAAGCAAAACTTACCCCTCCACACGATATCCTTGGTAAAAAATATACCGAATTCCTACCTGAAATAGATGAGCTGAAAAAACTCATAAGCATATCAAAAGAGATACTTAAAGATGAAAAGAACGCAAATATGGTATGGTTTTGGGGACAAGGGAAAATGGCGCAACTTCCAAAATTTGAAGATATATACAAAAAGAAAGCAAACCTCGTATCAGCAGTAGATATACTCAAAGGAATAGGAAAACTCGCAGGAATAAATGTTATTGAAGTTCCCGGAGTGACAGGATACCTTGACTCAAACTTTGAAGGGAAAGTAGATTATATCCTCTCTGAAACAAAAGAAAACGAATTAGGTATCATTCATGTTGAAGCAACAGATGAGACAGGGCACGAGGGCGACCCGGAAAAAAAGAAAACAGCAATAGAGATATTTGATACAAGAGTTCTCGGAAGATTGCTTGAAAAAACGAAAGGTGAGAAGATAAAAATTTTAGTTATTCCAGACCATCCTACTCCGTGCGAACTCAGAACGCATTCGCCAGAACCGGTTCCTTTTCTCATCTTTCCATGCCTATGCGAAGGTAATGGTTGTATCTTATGCGGAGCCGAAAGATTTACAGAAATTTCATCAGCAGAAAAAGGAATAATGATTGATGCAAGAAAAATACTCAAATTCTTCCTTTCGCAAAAATCCTGAAAAACCGAAAATAAATCAGTAAATTTATTGAATGAAGTTGAAATTAGTTGAGGCAATTGCGGGATTTCTTTTCTTCTCCTCACTCATAATGATAAATGCAATCATAACAAAAAAACTGATTCTGAAAAACCTCAAAAAATCAAATCTTATACTCCTTCTATCTTACCCTTTCAAGTTCCTGATATATCTGGCTGTGCTTATAGCAGTAGAAAAATGGATAGGTCTAACTTTCAGCTTCATCATCGGAATAATGCTTTCGCTTATTCTCTTTTCTCTTATAAGTTTGCTCATGCAAACAAACATTCTAACAAATAAAAAATAAAGCTTATGATTTATGTTTTGATGATTTTTGCTATGCTGGGAGAGAGATATTTTGACCCAATCGTCATAAAAGCAAACAGAATAAATCTGAAAGCAGATGTAAATAAAATAATCATCTTCTCATCACAAGGAGTAATACCATTTCAGATAGATGAAATTAAAAACGGAAACTACTTTGAAGGAGATGGGAAATTTGACGGAGAAGATGAACTTGTATTTTACGCAAGGCACTGCGGAGAAAAAATAAGCACAGAAAAAATAAGCTCAATACAAGATGATTTTGAAGAAATACTCGAAGTATCATTAGAAGAACCTGACAAAGAAGAAAAAGCTTTCTGCTACATCGGAGTGATGAAAGAAGACAAAAAAACAAAGTTTGAAAGACAGCTCGGCAAAGTAAATCCTCCAACCCTCAATTTCTCAAACCAAAAAGACGACTTTATAGTAGAGCAGAAAAATAAAATCGCCATATTCTCTAACTCCTCACCATCGATAAAAAGCATAGAAATAGTAGATGAGTCAGGAAATAAAATAAAAGTTTTCAGCGGATTGAAAGCAGAGATATTCATAAAGCTTTTGAATCTGATAAACATAGAAAAAACAGAAAGAGATATTTCTACAAAAGTAGCATTTGTCAAGGGCGGACCGGTGAGAATTATAAGAGTTCTTCAACCCTACGCAGATATTGGATTCGGTATAAAAATACCAACATCAAAAGTCATCTCTTACATATATGAAGGATTCACATATGTTGAAAACGCAGTTCCGATTCCTTTCAATTTAAAAGTGATTTCCCGCTCTGCTTATGCAAACATATATCTCAAATTCATAGACCCAAAAAGGTTCAAGTCAAGAGAAAATGATATTGACCTACGGAACTCAATCGGTGAAAAGAACCCCGAAGAGGACTGGCATATGTGGGGCTATATAGAAGGAGAAACATGGGCTGCTTCATATTTTATCAAAGAGATAACAAAAATACCAATAGAGCGTTCTTTATACTTCAGAAGCGAAGGAAATACACTTGAAGTGGGAGTCCATCTTAATCTTCTTAACCTCCCGAAGGGAAATCATAAATTCGCACTCTACGGATTTTTCTTTCCACCAGGAGAATTAGAAAAAGCCAAAAAATTCGTTGAAAATCCACTCAAAACAAAGGTAATCAAAATAAAGTGAGGAGAAACAAAATAAAATTACATAACCTGTTCCGCAAAGGTCTCCAGATTAAAATTTTTTATTACATCAGATATATATTGAGTTATGGATGAGTTCACAAAAAAAATCATAGTCATTATATCTGCTATATTTTTATTCTTCATAGCTATATCAATAAGGTTCTTCAAATTGCAGGTGATAGATAGGAGCGAAATACTGCAAAAAGCCCAGACCATAAGAACAAGAGTCAAATTCTACCCACCGAAAAGAGGTGAAATATATACATCAGAAGGAATATTAGTAGCCGGAAACACCAGTTCAGTTGACATAATAGTATATCCGCTTGAAATAAAAGGTAAAATCCCGGAAGAAATATATGAGATAATAGATAACCCTGAAATTATAGAGGGATTAAACAGAAGAGTCCTTTACTATCCAATCCCTATAAAAACAGATGTGAATTACGATGAGCTCGCCGAAACCTTACCTATTTTCCCATCAATACCCTTTATGCAAATAGAAACAATAACGAAAAGATTTTATCCGCTCGGAGAATTCGCATCTCATATAATAGGCTATGTTAAATTAGAAAACATATACGAATACATAGGAGTAAAAGGAGTTGAAAAAATTTACGACGATGTACTTGAAGGAGAACCATCTAAAAAAATTGTTGAAATAAACGCACTCGGAAAAGAAGTTGAGGTCGTAAAAGAAGAAGAAGGAGAAAAAGGGAAACCAATATGGCTCACGATAAGGTATGAACTCCAAAAATACGCAGAAGAACTCATGAAAGATAAAGAGGGAGCAATAGTAGTTATGAACCCAAACAACGGAGAAATTT
>JAUQOU010000012.1 GCA_030550715.1 bacterium
ATTAATTTTGCCTTTTATATTCTCAAATCCAATGTCTGCGAGATACGAACTTCTTGCTCTTGGTCCAACAAAAAAACTTTTGAAACCAAGTTTTCGGCAGAAATCTTCTAATTCCTCCCATATAATTTGGTCTATTGGCGATACTTTCTGATTCCTCAGGAGAGATGGTTGAAAGTATTGTCCTATAACTATTATATCACACATGGAGTATTTTTTGATTTTCTCTATGGTTTCAAGAAGTTCTTCTTTCTTTTCTCCTAAACCTACTATTATTGAGGTTTTTGTTATAAAACCTTTTTCTTTTGCGTATCTGAGAAGGAAGAGGGATTTTTCAAAGTTTCCTTTTGGTCTGACTTTCGGGTATAGTGATGGTACGGTTTCTAAGTCGTGTGCGAAAACATCTGGTTTTGCCGAAAGTACTATATCTAAATTTTCAATTTTGTATTTGAGGTCAGGAGAAAGTATTTCAACTATCACTCCGAGTTTTTTGACTTCCAAGATGCATTTTGCGAGATGTTCAGCTCCCCCATCTTCTAAATCGTCTCTGTTTACAGATGTTAGAACAACATATTTTAAGTTCATCTCTTGAACTGCCTTTTTGAGGTTCGTTATCTCTTGCGGGTCGGGTGGAGGGGGATTTTTCATTTTTGCGACAGCACAGAAAGAGCAATATCTTGTGCAGTATTTCCCAAGAAGTAGAAATGTTGCTGTTTTTCTTTTACCGAAGCACTCCGAAATGTTTGGACATAACGACTCCTCACAAACAGTAAACAACCTGTACTTTCTCAAAATCTTTTTTATCTCATGTGTAGCAGATAAATTTACTTTCGGTTTCATATTAATCAAAAACTGAAAAATTCTAATTTTTTTTTACAAAAAAATTACTAAAATTGGTAAAAAATGATAACTCAAAAAATTATGAGAGAAAACTGCGGAAAAGCCATAATTATAGCTCTGGCTACCTCACTTTTTTTACTTCCAAGTTGCGGTAAAAGAGAATACAAATCTCAAAGATTATCAAAAGTTTCTGTTTGCTGTGTCGGACACGATGGAAGAGCTCACTGCCCTCCGCCGGAAAATTACAAAGAATTCTGTATTGATTGGCTCCCTTATATCAAAGACCAAAAAGGAAGATATGTTTTTTTACACGGAGTAAATGTATCAGGTAGCAACAAATTTCCTGTCAACGAAGACCCTTGCACTTTCACGGTTAACGGAGTTCCAACATATGTCGGAAAACCTTTCCCTCTTGATAAAGCAGATGAGTATTTCAGACAAATAAAGAACCTCGGATTCAACTCAATAAGGCTCATAATATCGTTTGAAGGAGTCATGCCAGAAAGTCCAGATAAAATAGATACAGAATACCTTGACTATATAGCAAAAATTGTTGAGAAAGCTTGGGAATATGATATTTATGTTCTTCTTGACTCTCACACAGATGCTGTTTTTTCAAGATTTCTCATATCTCGTTTCAACGATACCGAATCTCCAATCGTAAAACAAATAAGAAATCTTCTGAGTATAGGTTTAGGTGGAGTGGGTGGACTCGGAGGAGTTTTGCCAATAGCAGAGTTTATAGGTGCTCTTGTACCAAATCCCGGAAAAAATAAATGTATGGGCAGAGATATAAACTCTCCTTATAATAATGCTGTCAGGGGCAATATGTTCCCTAAATGGGCTGTTCAGGCTATATTCCCTGAAAGAGACCTTGATTCTCCTCTTTGGGGATACCCAAGAATAATTTTCTTCCTCTACAATTTTATAAGGAAAGATGAAAACTGGGAAAAAATAGTTAGAGTCGTAAAAAAGTTTGACAAAAATATAGGTAAACAACTAGATAAAGATCAAGAAGGAAGGTATGCTATTCGTGATACTATTTTGGATTTTTTGGGTGAAGGTCTCAAGAACTTTCCTATCCCTATAACTGATCTTTCTCCCGAAGATATAATAAGGCAAACAACAGATATGCTTCCTTTCACGAACTGGGGAGTAAATGTTATAACCTCATTAGATGTTCAGAGAGCTTGGGCTGCATTTTTTGCGGGAAAAGATGCTTATCCAGAACTTAAAATCTGCCCTAAGGATGAATGTAACGAACCTAAAGAATATATCAACATTCAAGAATATCTTCAATCTGCATACGAGAAGATGTGGAGAGAGATAGCGAAAAGAGTTAAAGATTATCCGAATGTTTTAGGATACGACCTTATGAACGAACCGAGCGGATTTTTCCTTATTTTAACTCTCGCAGCTGCCTACTTGCAATTGGGTTCAAAGCAAGGAGTTGTGAATATACTTAACTCAATTTTCGCTGATGAGCAGTTTTCAAGAGACCTTGTTGATATTCTCTCAGGTGTTGGGATTTTGCCACCAGTTGAAGAAGAAAACAGAGATGAGATAAAACGGGTTTGGGGATTTGACAAGGCGAACCTTTTAGCTATACTCGGATTAAACTATGGTTTCAACAGAAATTATCTACTACCTTTCCACGAGAGGATGGGCAAAGCTATTCTGGAAGAAGATAACGATGCCATTATTTTTGTTGAACCTACAATATCTTCACTTGAAGCACTTTTATTTTTTGTTTCAGGAGCTAATCCAGGTGAAACTTATTTTGACCTACCGTATTACAGACCAGACCTCGCACAGGTTGTTTATGCTCCTCACTGGTACGCAGATATATATCCTTTTCCCGGCTTTAACTCTCCTTATAGGGTTTTCAATATTTCCGAAAAAAGAAGAAAGGCAAGCGAATATAGAAATTCAATTTATGGTATGATTTCTTCTGCAAGAAAGTATATGGGAAGTATTCCTGCTGTTCTTGGTGAGTTCGGAACATACTTTTCTCTCTCAACAACAAACGTTTCGTTTTTTCTTGGAACATACAGAACGGCGGAAGGTGAACCTGTTGATAACATCTGGCAGGGAGCTGTTGAGAATGCGAGGAATGAGAACTTTATAATACCCAAATTAATTCTTAACGATTACTACGAGGCATTAGATGAACTCTTTCAATCAAGGATTCTATGGTGCTGGTCTTGGGAGAATAACGATTGGAGAGGTGAGGGATGGAATGCGGAAAATTTCTCTATTGTTGAGCCAGTTCCAGCTGAAAAATGCAAAGGCATAAAATCAGTTAGCTGTGAAGGAGACCCATACATAGCAAAGATAGATAAAAACACATATCTTGTCCCAAGAGTATACGAGATATATTCTCGTCCATACCCGAGATTTTTAGCGGGCAAACCTAAATCTATGAGATTTTTCACGAAATATCACTACTTTGACCCAGATAAAGGAATTTTAAATCCGGTTGGAGAGTTCGTCCTTGAATACGATAGCAAAGAAACAGATGAGCCAACGGAAATTTTTATCCCTTACTACATATATTATCCTGATGGGTTTTTCGTTTGGGTGTCCGATGGATATGTTGTATATGACCACAAAAATTTCAGGTTATACTGGTATAACGAAGCAGACCAGCCGGGATTTACTCACAAAATAATTATAAGGGGTCCAATAATAACAGACGGAAAAGGAGAGCCATTTGATGATTGGGACTACTTTATAAAGGAAGATGTTATAATTTCAAGAAAGAAGAAATAAAAATTTTTTGACTTTTTTAAAGGTTTTGGGGGTGATTATGATGGGGGAAGGAAAAAAGAACAGAGATAAGTTGAGAAAGAAAGCAAGAAAGGAACGATTTTTGAGCGAGATTTTGCTTCCCTTTTTTGTTTTAACTTCCTTTCTATACGCAGTTGATGGTTTGACCGAGGAAAAGAGGTTTGATTTTTCGGGTTATTTTCAGAACTTTCTGATTTTCAAAACAGATAGAGATTTTGAGAGAACACCAGCATTTTATGAGCCATGGGGACAAACCGCGGGAGTCCTCGGAACATACGCAGAACCAAAATTCTCTTTCATCTCAGGAGAAAATAAGCTCTTTGCGCTTGAATTTCTTCTGGGATTTAATATATGGAGCAGGAACTTCAATATCGGAAGACCAGACGCCCAAGCGGGGAGACAGATTTTCATTTTCGCCAGACAGTTATACTCAGACCTAATTTTATCTGGGTTTAATGTGAAAGCTGGATACCAATATTTCTCCGATCCTATTGCAATTTTTGTGAGACACTGGGTTGGAGGAGTTAGGTTTGAGAAAGAAAATTTACAGCTGTTCTTTGGTCAGATCCCAGACCAGACATACGAAGGAATTGAACTTTTTGCAAATAACTTTATAAACGACACTTACATTTTCTCAATAGCTTATGCGGGAGGAGGATTTTCAAGAAAAGATACGATTCCTTTTGCTGGCAAGGGTTTCTTCGGAGGAATCTACAACCTTTTTGATAATTCCATCGTGAGAAAACCTTCTTTTGTTTCAACTCTTGTTGTTGGATATGTTTTTGATTCAGATGATTTTTATTTCGTAGGAGGAGTGGCAGGTCAGGGAGGAGTTCTCGCAAAAAGCTCTTTTGGTCTTGAAAACGAACTACATCTTGCAGGCGCTGTCCAGCTATCATTGGCGAAAAAAGGCAAAAGCAAATTCGGAGCAGATTTGATGCTTCTTAGCCCAGATAACCCTTCTTACAGAGATGGAGTTAACTTTGGTTTCGTGTATTCAGGAAAATCAATGAGCAGAACTCTACTTCTCACAGAAGACGAAATTATCTTCAAGTCAGATAATCTTGACCTTAATATGGCTGAGGTCTTCTCTCAGTTCAGATTGATGAGAGCTGGATTTTTCGTTCCTGATGTATGGTTTGAATTGCCCTTTGGAGAGAATTTCAAAATCACTCCTGTTTTGGGGGTAGGACTGACTTTATCTGGTGAGAACTCTCTGAAATCAAACTTTATCGGTTTAGAAGGAGATTTGATTTTCAGTTATGTGCTTGGGCAAGATGTAAGGTTCGATTTCGGAAATATATTTTTTGTTCCGGGAAGAGCGTCAGCAAGCTTTACGAGTAGAATCAATCCATCGGGAGATATTCGTCTATTCATATACTCCGCTGAATTCTCTCTCAAATTTTTCTTCTGATTAATTTTTTCTTATGCTTCCCCGTCATGAACTTAAAATATTTTTTACCCTTTTGTTTGCATTTGTTTTTCAGGGATGCAATATATTCAGGGAAGTAAAAGAAGCTTTTGATCTGCTCAAAAGATTTGAAGTTTCAGAGCAACCTTACCCATCAGAAAAAAAAACAGGAAAGTTTTCACTTGAAGTTTCTGAAAAAAAGGAAAACGGAAATCTGAAGATATGGAAGGTTTCAGGTAATTTAAAAGCAGATTTTCCATTCTCTGTATCTATTGCTTTCAACACTGGTTATTCCGAGCAAATTACATTTTTTATCCCGGGTATCTGGATGAAAGGAAACAGCTTTTCTCAAGATAAGGTTTATTCTATTTTGAAGTCAAGGAAGTGGCTTTTCAGAGAAGATAGGATGCCAGTTCCTATGGTCTTTGCATTTGATGAGAAAACAAAAAAAGGCGTAGCTATATTGAAGATTCCCGCAAAATATGATTTCACCAGAGCTGAACACATAGATTCTTCTGACGAAAATATAATAGTTGATACAGATGTAGCTTCTCTTGGTTTTGATTATGATAAAAAGCAGATACTGATTGTTTTCCCGTTTGAAGAATATCCTATCTTTTACAGGAGAAAAATTTTGACTAATTTTATTCAGCTCAACCACAAAAAAGCATTCTACAAAGGTGAAAAGAAGATCGATTTTTATGTTATAGAGATTAGCGGATATGATTTTTCTGATGCGATTTTATACCTTTGGCAATTAGTTTATGATATATATAAAGAGAATTTTGTTTTTTCTTCTCCTCTATCTCCTGTGATTGAAAATAAAGAAAAACTTATAAACCTTCTTGGAAATCTGAAGCATTTTTTCCAAAGATACTACTATGAGGGAGAGAAGATAGCTGGTTTTTACTCTTTTATTGTTCTTGAAACGGGGAGTGTTTTTGTCCCTTTTATTGAAGCAAGCTTTACAGGAATGGCGCTTATGAATGGAGCGAATGCTATACTTCTTGGAAAAAAATTAGGCGATGATACATTGATTGAAAAAGGCAGAAAGGTTTTGATTTCATGGTCTAAAAATGGTAAGATCAACAAATTTTTCATAGATTGCTTTGATCCTTCTTCACAATCTCGTTGCGATCTTCCACCTGTATTTTTGAAAGATGTTTTTTATACTCGCAGAGAGTTTGAGTCGCTTCTTGCTTTTTATCTTGCTTATAAATATGATGAAAGCTACTCAGATTTATTCAAGGAAGAATTTTTATCTGGCGCAAGAGCTATGGTTGAACTGCAACGAGAAGATGGCTCTTTTGCGAGAGCGTATAGATTCTCAGGCGAGGTAGCTGATATTTCTCCTGCTGGGACTTTATTTGCTGTTCCCGTTTTTCTCAAAGCATATGAGATAACACAAGATGAGAGATTTTTCAAATCTGCTTTGAGAGCTGGAGAATTTATATATCACCTTGTAGAGAATTTCTCATATTTCGGCTCAACAATAGATGCAAACAGTGAAGATAAAGAAGCATCAATGTGGGCTTTCATATCATGTTTTATGCTTTTCAGAGAACTAAAAGATAGCAGGTATTTTTTATGTGCGAAACGTGCTTTATATTCATCTTTGTGGTGGTTTTATCTATGGTCTGTTCCTTTTGAACCATCTCAAACATTTTTTAAAATCAATCTGAATACTCTCGGACTTTCAAGTGTCAGCGTTGAAAACATTCATATAGATGTGTATCTCTTTTTCTTTCCTAAAATGGTCTTGAGCTTTTCAGATTATCTGCAAGAACCTGAGAAAAAAAGATTGCAAGAGATGGTCTCCATGATGATAAATGCTGTATCTTCTTTAATCCCTTCTCCCAAAGGTGGCATAAAAGGAATCCCTTACGGTGTGGTTCCGGAGGTTATTCAGCAAACATGGTGGGACTATGGTTATGGTGGAAAAGGGGAGTTCAATATAACATCTGCTACGGGATGGACAGTTGCCAGCTCAATTTTAGCTCTATCTCAATTTGCTTACGATATTGATTTTTGACGTTTTCTCAATACTCTCTCAAAAATACCAAAGTTATGAGAAAAACAAATGTGTGAAGAAATTTTTAAATTTATATTGCTATGCAAAAATATATAGAGGTTGAGTTTTTTCATGATGTTCTTTGTGCGTGGTGTTATGCTATTTCTCCAAGAGTGAGAAGGTTAGCAGATGAGTTTCCCATAAAGGTTATTCATAGGGCGTTTGCTCTTGCTCCTACTCCCGAATCAATAGAACAGATATTCGGCTCAAAAGAAAATGGTAAAAGAGAGATTTTATCTCACTGGCGCGCTGCTAACATGAACGATGATGAACACAGAATAAACGCTGACCTTATGGAAAAAAGAGAGTTTGACTATCCGTATTCTCTTCCAGGGCTTATTGCATGCAAAGCTGCCGAAGTTGTCGGAGGTCAAGATGCTCACTGGGATATTTTTGATAGAATCCAGAAAGCTCATCTTACAGAGTGTCTGAACATAGCTGACTTTGAGGTTCTTCTGATGTGTGCAAAAGATGTCGGACTTGACCTGAAAAAATGGATAGACGCCTTCACAGATAGATCAACTCTTGAACTTTTAATATATGACCTTCAAAAAGCCGAAGATTATGCGATAACGGGAGTTCCAACTCTTGTTGCTTCCAGAAAACACAGATTAGTAGGCGCTCAAAAATATGATGTTTTGAAAAATTGGATACAGGATGTCATCAAGCAGGAAGGAATAAAATTTTGAATTTCAATACCTTTTCAGCCCAATTTTAACCTGTGCTTTCCGGTTCTACATCAACCGATATTTTGACTCCGTAATAAAAGAACTGACTTATTCTGAAAATCTCCTTTAATTTTTTCATATCTTTTTCTGAAAATATGTATGCGATTGTTTTCACATTGAACTTTCCAGATACAAGATATCTCAGGGACTTTGAGGGACCATCGCATCTTATGTTATTCTCTCTCATCTTTTCCGTAAATTTTTCTGCGATCTCCCAACATTTATTTTCATCTTTCCCTGAAAACCTGATACATACCAATTTTGAAAACGGAGGAAGTAAAAATTCTTTCCTTTTTTCTATTTCTTCTTCAAAGAATTTTTTGTAGTCGTTTTGAATAGCAAGTTGAAGTATTGGGTGTTCTGGTGAAAAAGTTTGAATTATGCTTATGTGTTCTGATTTTTCATTTTTCCCTGATATTCTTCTTCCCGCTCTTCCTGAAACCTGCATTATCATCTGAAATGTTCTTTCGTCTGCTCTGAAATCAGGGAGCATAAACTCTGTATCGCACAAGATAACTCCTACAAGAGATACCGAAGGAAAATCAAAGCCCTTTGTGACCATCTGAGTTCCGACAAGTATTGCGGGATTTGTTTTCTGAAACTTTTCAAGTATCTCCTTTGCTTTTCTTTCGTTTTTTATGTTATCTGAATCCATTCTGAAAACTGGGACTTTGAAAAGGTTTTTGAGTTCTTCTTCAATTCTCTCTGTGCCGAACCCTATAAGTTCAAGGTTCTCTGAATTACAGTTTGGGCAGTTTGAAGGTATGGGATAGGTTTTACCACACCAGTGACAGACCAATCCTTCTTTTTTATGATATACAAGGTACCTTGAGCATTGCTGACACTGGAATTTTTTCCCGCATTCGGTACACATAACGTAAATAGCCCATCCTCTTCTTGTGAAAAGAAGTATCACATTTTCTCTTTTTTCAATTCTCTTTTCTATTTCGCTTTTGAGCTCATATGAAAGCGGGAATGATATGAATTCATCAAAATTGTTTTTGTTGAGGTCTATGATTTTGTTTTTGGGAAAAGACATCCCGGGTACTCTGTTTTTCATCTCTATAAGTTCTATATCTTTATTTTTTGCTCTGAAATATCTTTCTACTGATGGAGTTGCTGAACCGAATATAAGTTTTGCTCCTTCTATTTTAGCTCTGATTTCTGCTACTTCTCTTGCGTCATAAAAAACGCAAGAATTCGTCCCTTCGGGAGATTGTTTATATGAGTGATCGTGTTCTTCATCAACGATGATGATTTTTACTTTTTCAAAGGGAGCGAATATTGCAGATCTTGCTCCAACGATAAGGTCGCAAAGTCCATATCTTGCCGACCACCAGTTTATTTCTCTTTCTTTCTCTTTCAATCCAGAATGTAGAACCAGAGTGTTTGGAAAATATTTTTTTATTCGTGATATAAGAAAAGTTGTTATTGATATTTCTGGGAGTAGATAAATTGCTCCTTCTCCTTCGTTTTTATTTTTAAGGGTTTCTTTTATTGCTCTGAGATATACTTCTGTTTTTCCGCTTCCTGTTGCTCCATGTATGAGAAAGACCCCATCATTTTTTTCTGTAATTTTTTGGAGTGCTAACTTCTGCTCGTCAGATAATACAATTTCAGGTATATCTTCTTTGTTTGCTTGCTCTTTTATGTGATTTATTATCTCTTCTTTTTTTCTTATTTTCTTTTCGGGTTTTATCTCTATTATTCCTCTTTTTTCAAGCTCTATTATTTTTTCTATCTTGATTATTTTTTTTGCTTGGTGTAAGGTTAGTTTCTTTTTGTTTTTCAGAACTTCTATTAACCTTTCTGCGCTTTTCTCTATTTTTTTCTCTTCGTTCCTTTCATTTCCTTCTGCATTTTCATTTTTTTCTTTTTTTTTGTTTTCGCTCTTATTTTTTTTGAGTTTTATTTGAAGTGAGAAGTATTTTCTTGGACATGCAAGAGGTATAATATCGCTTATGTGTGCGATATATCTTCCAGATACCTCAAGACAAAGTTTTATCAAATTCTCTGGTATCAGAGGAATTTCATCTACTATCGCGAAACTTTTGGCTTTTTTGAACCTTTCGCCAAAACCAATCTCCTTTATCACTATACCTATATCTTTTTTATTTTCCAGCTCTACTATTACTCTGTATCCTATGAGATTTTTGTCTTCTGCTTCTATTGTGCATAGCTCTCTTTTCGGAAGTGCAACAAGAAATATTTTCTTCCCTTTACTGGTTTGAGTTGTTTTATCTTCAAGTTTTTCCTGACCGAACACTATATAAAATAAAATTTTAGATTTTAAAAGAAATTTCCGCGAAGTCATAAAATCTCTCTTATGTTTTGTAGCTTTAAGGGACCGCTTGTGGGACTGCCAGCTTTTTTCTACAACAAGTTCGGAGTAAAAATAAACATTCTCTTTTTCAGATTTCTTGAAATTTTACTTCATGATTATTTAAAATCAGCTGAAAGAGTCCTTGATGTGGGAACAGGTCCGGGTCACTTCCCTATAATCATCGGGAGAATATATGATAATCTTGAAATCTACGGTATAGATCCAGCTGACAATATGATTTCTGAGGCGATGAGAAATCTGAAAAAATCGGGTCTCAAAAACATACATTTTTTGAAAGGCGACTCATCAAGAATTGAATTCCCGTCAGAATACTTTGATGTTGTGACTTCTAACTTTTCTATAAAACACTGGGAAAATCAAGCAGAAGGTCTGAAAGAGATTTTTCGTGTTCTGAAAAAAGGCGGTGTTGTATGGATAGTAGATGTGAGTAAAAAATTTGATTCAAAAATGCTTTATGACTTTATTCCTCTGGTGAGTTTTGAATATAAAATTCTTTTTTTCCCTGTTCTGAAATTTTTTATGCCAAAGATAGGTATATCTGCTGATGAGATGAATAATCTCATTTCTGGTATAGGTTTTCATGGGAGTTTTAGAGATTCTCCGTATCTCCCTTTCACATATGCTTTGCTTAAAAAACCGTAAAGTTTTCATTTTGGTTCAAGAGATCTTTCGTATATAAAAAGTTTTGCACCTGTGTATAGAGCAAATTGCAATTTTATAGATTTTATTTTTATTTTAGGTGCTCTTCCGGTTATTTCGTAGAACCTTTCAGGAGACAAAATATTGGGAATTTGTGCTTCATTTGTATAATAAAGATTAAACACTCTCCACACAATCTGATTATCTCCATTTTCACTTTCTGCCAGTATGTGTATCTGTGGAGTAAAGCATTCTTTCTTTATGAAGGTCTGGTTTCCTTGCTCAGTTATGCAGTTTGCAAAAGATAAATTTGAGATTTCTGCCTGAGATAAACCAAGTTCGGCTACATCTAATTTTTCTGGGATTCTCCAGAAAAGAGAAATCTTGTCTTCTCCTATCTCTTTGATCCCGAATACGAAGTTTTCAGATTTGAAATTTTTGAGAGAATATCTTACAAATGGAGATTCGCTGATTTCATACTTTACCAACCTCTCTTTCGTTATGAATTTATCACCATCTTCTTGCCTTTCTGTTTCAATCTTTACTATGTATTGTGAGGAATATAATATATCTTTTGGTATGGTGAGGTTTATATAGGGTTTCTGGTAATCTACCTTTGCCTTTTGAATAAGGTTGAAAAGAGAACCAGAAAGTTCAGAAAAGATCTCAATATCAAAAATATCTTTTGTGTTTTCTTCTTGAAAATCAAAGTTTATGGTCGTGTTTAAATCTCTTTCTTTTGGTGGAAGCGGTAACATTTCAACTGTGCTTTGGTTAGTTGGGTTTATCTCTCCCTTGAAAAAGTAGTTGTTCTCTTTTGATACAGAGAAAAGAAATGTTTTCTCTGATGTTTGTGATAGAAAAATAGGTATATTTATCGGGCTTTCTGTAAGATTTTTTTCGTAATAGTATCTATCCTGAGATAGGTAGAAAATTCCTGAAAGGTTATACTCCGGAACAACGGGAAAAAGTATAGGGGTAAATAAAGTCGTTTCGGGTTGTGATGATACTGAAATTATTGAGTTGCCAGATAATCCAGAAGGAAAATCAAGTTTTATATCTCTTACCTTGAAATTTTTCTGGAACAAAAAGAGCGCTTCTTCAAATATAGGGAATATAAAATAAGAGAGGTTGTTAGCAGAAAGATAAGTTGAGATTATGACCACATCTTTTGATTGAAGAGATGACTCTGGAATACCAATTTGTGATGAGAAAATTTCAGAAAGCAGTTTCATGATGTCTGAATCTTTTTTTATGAATGCTGAAATAGATATGTCTGCTTTCTGGAAATTTTGGTTTTTGAAAACAAAAAGATCATTTCCCTGAGATGTGTAAGTTGATAATATAACTCCTTCTTTTGAGAGAAAGATTTTTGAGGAGATGAGGACTATTTTTTTATTTATATTGAGAGTGTTGTTTTCTATTGGGATTATTGAGATTTCTCCATCGGAGAAGAAAGCAATGACTGCGTTTTGAGATATCTGACCAGCCCTTGTTCCACAGCTTATTATAAGTTTCTGCCCTTCTTCTGATTGCACTGTGGAAATACTTATATTAGAAGTGCTTACGCATATTCCTCCTGAGAAGTTCAATTCAACTTTCTTTTCAGTTTTTTGCCCGCAATATGTGAAAAGAGCAAGGGAGAAAAACATTATAGCAAATTTTTTCATATAGGAAATTTTAATCTTGAAGATTTTTTATTTGAAAATTTGGGAAGGTTTAAGGGTTTTCAGATAATTTGATTTTGCTTGTTTTTTACTTCCATTCTATTCCGTATTTTTTCATCTTTCGCCATATAGTTACTCTGCTCATATTAAGTTCTTTTGCTGCTTTTGATATTGAGCCATGTTTTATGAGCGATTCTAAAATCTTTTCCTTCTCAATTTCAGATTTTGATTTCAGTTTATCTGATGCGTTTTCTCTTGTTTTCTCTTCTTCCCCGTTTTTTCCATTATTTAAGTTGTTATTTTTTATTGCTTTTGAAAGTTTTTTGTGTTCGCGTATCACATCTTCGCTTATGTTTTTTGTTTTTGACATAAAGTAAGCTCTCTCAATGATGTTCTCAAGCTCTCTTACATTTCCAGGATAATCCCACTCCATAAGTTCTTCAATAGCTCTTTTTGTGAGAAACTTCCTGCCAAGTCCATATTTTTTGCTTATTTTTTCAAGCACAAGCTCTGCGATAGGAATTATATCTTCTTTTCTCTCGCGCAGTGGTGGAATATGTATTCTGAACACAGATATTCTGAAATATAGGTCTGCTCTGAATTTACCTTCTGATACTTCTTTTTCTATATCTTTGTTTGTAGCTGATATTATTCTCACATCAACTTTTATTGGTTTTGTTTCTCCCAATTTTTCTATCTCACCTTTTTCAACTGCGCGGAGTATTTTGGGTTGGAGCGATAGCGGGAGATCTCCGATTTCATCAAGGAATAATGTCCCCTTGTTAGCTATCTCAAATTTTCCGGGTTTATCTTTATCTGCTCCTGTGAATGCACCTTTTTTGTATCCGAAAAGCTCGCTTTCAAGAAGGTTTTCGGGAAGAGCAGAACAATTTACCTTCACGAGAGGATTTTCCTTCCGGGAAGATAATTTGTGAATTGCTTCTGCAACGAGTTCTTTACCTGTACCTGTCTCTCCTGTTATAAGTGTAGGAGCATCTGATCTTGCAGATATTTTTATAAGTTCAAAAACCTCCTTCATCTTTTTGCTCACTCCCACAATACCTTCAAGAATATCTTGTTCTTCTATTACCGGACCAGGGGATATTATGAGTATGTTGAAGTTATCTGGAGTTACTATTTTTGTGACTTTTACTTTTCTTTTGATTTCGGATATTTTTGTTTCAAGTATTGAATGCGGTTGAATTTCATCTGAGAAGTCCTCTCCGAAAATATCTTTGCAGTTTTTGAGCATAAGAGTTTCTCTCTCAATTCCGAGTATTTCCGCAGCAGGTCCAGATGCATAAAGTATAGTCAAATCCTTATCGTATATGAGTATTGCGTCTGATAGAGCATCTAAGAATCTGCAATCTATTTGCAGAGCATTTATAGACATAATTTATTACAATTTAATTTCTTTGTGTTTTAAAAATGGTAAAGCAAGAAAGTTTTTCAGGTGGCGATTTCACAAGTGCGATTTCTTTGCTCTGGAATGGGTTTTCATCAAACCTAATGGCGAAAGCACCTTTTTCCTGTTATAAACATTTTAACTCCCAGTTTTTTTGCCGTCTCTATAACTTCTTTATCTCTTATAGAGCCACCTGGATGAGCTATGAAAATTTCCTTCGCCCCTATGGTTTTGAGTTCATTTGCTATAATCTCAACAGAATCGGGAAAAGGAAAAAAACCATCTGATGAAACATAGAATTTTTCAAAAACCTTCTTTTTATTTTTCTCCTCTTGAGATTTGAGAAACTCTTTCGTCTTTTTTACAGCAAATTCTGCTGAATCAACACGTGACGTGAAACCACCTCCTATTCCAAGTGTCTGGAAATCAGAAGAAATTACGACTGCGTTTGATTTTGTAAATCTCGCCACCTCATATGAAAAAATCATTTCCTTGAGATCATCTTCTGAAAAATCAAACTCATATGCAGGTTTGAAGTCATCTTTTTTTATATCTTCGCTTTTGTCAGAGTATTCTTCTATGAGAACTCCTCCCATAGCGTTTTTTATTTCTATTATTCTTTCTGTGAATTCTTCTCCAGCTCTTATTATTCGCGCTTTTTTATTTATCAATTTTTTTATAGCTTCATCTTCAAACGCGGGTGCGCATATTACTTCAAGAAATTTATCTTTCAGAACCTCCACAGCATACTCGGGGATTATTGACGAGACCGCCAGCACTCCACCGTATGCTGATTTTGAGTCGCTATACCATGCTTTCTCTATCGCTTCGCTTGGTTCTTTCCCAAGGGCTACTCCTGATGGACTTCCATGCTTTACTATGCACGCGCACACCTTGTCTCTAAAATGCCTGCTCAGAGAAAACGCACATCTTATGGCAGAATCACAATCGTATAAGTTGTTCAGAGAAATCTCTCCTTTTATTATCTCAAAATCAGGTCTTATACCATCTATTGAGTAAAGTTTTCCGTTTCTGCCGGGATTTGTACCGTATTTCAAATCTAAAAATTTTTCAAAGATATAAGGAAATATATCCCAGCCGAAGTATTTCCTGTAATTTTCTATCTGATATTTCAGAACATATATCGCCGCTTTTTTGTTAAGCTCTTTCAATATGTCATCTGGGATTCCTCTTTGGTTTTTCAAAATAAGTCCCACGAGATTGTAATCCTGACTATCTACTAAAACAAGCGTTCTATCTCCTGCCTTTATTCCTGCTCTTATAAGAGATACGCCACCTATATCTGGTTCTAAATCGGGGGGGTAAAGATTTACCACAATAAGCTGAAATCTTTCTATTCCGATTTCTTTTGCTTCTTCTTCTGTTGCGAGTATTCTTGCGAATACATCAGGGTGGAGTGTTTTGACTTTTCCACCGAGTATTTCAGGGAATCCGGTGAGTTCAGCAACCCGGTCTGCTTTTATTCCGGCTTTTTTGAGCTTTTCAGCAGTTCCTCCTGTTGCGAATATTGAAATACCTAAATCTGATAGAATTTTTGCCAGCTCAACTATTCCGCTTTTGTCATATACTGATATAAGTGCTCTTTTTATTTCAAGCATTTTTTTTCTCTATTCAAGATTTTCAAATAAGCAAATCCTATTGTTTCTTCATCACCATTAACAAATTTGCAATTATTTTTAACAAATTGAAACATGCGAATTCAATTCTGCCTTTATTACTTTTGGCATTTTTTCACTTGTGAGAATTTCTCATCTCAATGATGGCTTTATTTTTTCGATCAGTTTTATTCATTCATAAATTTCCGATTTCTTTTTCTTTATTGAAGCAGAGAAAAATTAAACTTTTTCATAGTATGTATGGAATAGTTTTTGCCATATAATTGTTGAAAAATGCTTTGGATAGACATAAATTTTGCTTTTATAACCTTTGCTCTTGCTCTATCTTCTTTAATTGGTGGAGAGAACGGTTCCACTACTATGGCTCCCTCTCACTCTGCTGGAATACTTACTCCCCGTAAGCTTACAATTATTTCAGGTTTAGCTATTTTTTTGGGAGCTTTGCTACTCGGAAAGGAAGTTGCTACAACAATCGGAAAGAAACTTACTCCACCTCAAATTCTCGCACAAGATAAATACACTCTCGTTTATTACATAAATTCAACATTTTATCTTCTCCTTGCTGTTATTTTCAGGGTTCCTATTGCTACAACACATATGGCAACTTTGAGCGTAGTATCAATTGGATTATATACCGGCACTTTAAACACTCAAAAATTCTTTCACATATTGAAGTGGTGGTTTTTTACTCCCACTGCTGCGTTTCTCTTTGGATTTCTGTTTGAAAAGTTTTTGTATTTTAGGATTGTGAATTTCTCCTCAAGGTTCGCTGTTGAGACAATAAGAAAATTTTTGAAAATAGGGGTGGTTGCTACCGGAGCATACTTTGCATTTTCTGCTGGAACGAATAATCTTGCTAACTCTATGGGAATTGTTATAGTCAGAACTCCTGACTTTGGAAGCAAGGTTTTGGCTCTTGGAGCTTTTTTCTTTGGTCTCGGAGCGATTGTGCTTTCTCCGCGTATCCTCAAAGCGGTTGGGAAAAAGATAGTTGAACTCGGATTGCTTCGTGCTTCATTCCTTCAAATTATGGAAGGAACAATAATCCTTTCCGCATCAATTCTTGGCATTCCTGTCTCAATTAATGAGACAATAGTAGGTGGAATGATAGGTATCGCATGTGCAAGAGATGGGTTCAAAAAAACTTTTTCAAAATCATATCTTTTGCAAATTGCGTTTTTCTGGTTTTTTATTCCCTGGATAGCTTTATCAACAGGTCTTGTTTTATGCTGGATTTTTAATACATTGTCAAAGTAATGCTGATTTTTTAAGTTTTTAATTATCTCTCCCAAAAGAAGGAATTTCTTTTTCTCCCCAAAATTCAAAGTTTTCAATTTTTTAATATTTTGTTTTGATAGTTCTTAAAGTATATACCTTTTTGTAATTTGATTTTTTAATAGATTAAGATGCTGGCGATAGAAAAAGATTCTGACGTTATTGAAGGGAAAAGGGAGGTTATCTCAGCTCTTTTATCTGCTGAAAGTGTAGTTATAGCATCTCATGAGGGACCTGAGCCAGATGCCATCGGCTCTTCGTTAGCTCTTGGACTTGCACTTGAATCAATAGGTAAAAAAGTATATATATACAACAAAGATGGGCTTGAATCAGCAAAGTATCTGCCAGGATACTCAAAGCTGAAAACTTCTCTCCCAGATTTTCTTCCAGATATATTCTGCGTTGTTGATTGCGCTAATTTGGATAGAATAGGAGATGAGGGAAAAAAATTTGCCGTCAGAACAACAATAGTCAATATTGACCATCACGATAAAGCGGAGAGATTTGGCACTTTTAATTTTATAGACCATACCGCTCCTGCCTGTGGCGTCCTCATATACGAAATACTAAAAGATATGAACATTGAAATAACACCCGATATAGCCACCAACATTTACGCAGCTATAGCAAAAGATACTATGGGGTTTTTGCTCCCTACCGTAGATGTGAGAACCTTGAAAATTGCTTCTGAACTCATTGAGAGGAAAGCAGACCTTCTGGCTGTTATGAAAACTTTAAGATTTGCAACACTCAGGAAGTATAAACTTCTTTCAGAGTTTCTATCAAGAGTGGTTGTTGAAGATGGTATATCTTTCTCTTTTCTCTTCAAATCAGATTATGAAAAGTTTGGAGCAAAAGATGAAGATTCAGATGAGTTTATAGACCTCATAAGGTCAATAGATGGTGTCAAAGCGTCTATATTCGTAAGGGAAAGAGATAATGAATTTTTTAAGGTAAGTTTGAGGTCTGACCCGCATTTAGATGTAGGCAAGATAGCGAGAAAATACGGTGGAGGAGGACATAAAAATGCTGCCGGCTTTAACATAAAAATCAAAAAAGACGAAGTTCTTAACTTCATAAGAAAAATAAAAGAGGAGATTTTAGAGCAAGAGAGGTTTTCTCATGAGCAAAATAACCACTAGGAGGTAAAATTACCCTAATATCATGAAAATACTTATCACCGGCGGAGCGGGATATATAGGAAGCCATGTGATAAAACTCCTCTATCGCGAACTTAAAGAAAAAGCAGAAATACTTGTTTTAGATAACCTTTCTTACGGACATAAAGAAGCGGTTCTTTACGGGAAACTTGTTTTAGGAGATATAAGAGACAGAAAACTTTTGAGAAAAATCTACGAGGAGTTCTCTCCCGATGTTATAATGCATTTTGCTGCTTTTATATCTGTACCAGAAAGTGTTGAAAAACCTCTGATGTATTGGGAAAATAATGTTGGGGGTCTTATATCACTCCTTTATGAGCTTGAACCTTATCTCAAAACCAAAAAAGTTCGTTTTGTTTTTTCTTCAACCGCTGCGGTTTATGGAGAACCGGAAAGCGTTCCGATTTCAGAGGAATCAAAAACAGAACCTATCAACCCTTACGGACAGTCAAAGCTCGCCTGCGAAAAAATACTCAGGGATTTTTCTCATGCTCAAAAGAATTTCTCTTATGTCTCTTTAAGATATTTTAATGTTGCGGGAGCTGACCCAGATGGGGAGATCGGTCAATCTTACAAAAACCCTATTCATCTTATATCCCGCCTCTTGAAAGTCGCAAAAGGAGAAATTGAATTCCTTGAAATATACGGAACAGATTATCCAACAAAAGATGGAACCTGTATCAGAGATTACATACATGTTTTTGATCTTGCTTGGTCTCATATTCTTGCGATGAATTATCTCCTTGATGGCGGGAAGAACGATGTTTTCAATGTCGGCTATTGCAGTGGTTTTTCTGTCCTTGAAGTTGTGAGAACTGCTGAAAAAGTTATCGGAAGAGAACTACCAAAGAGATTTGCTCCAAGAAGGCCAGGGGACCCAGCAGTTCTTATTGCAGACAACAAGAAAATAAAAAGTATTCTTAATTTCTCAGAAAAATTCAACGACCTTGAATTTATAATAAAGACAGCTTGGAACTGGGAGCTCAAAAGAAGATACTGAACATACTTTGCAGAAATTTTTTCTGTAAAATAAAATTTTATCTGCTATGGCAAAGAAGTTTTTGGGCATAGATATAGGCGGATCTTACATAAAGTTTGCAGATAGTGACGGTAAGAAGTTCAAGGAGAAAAATCCTTATGATTATGAGAAAATAATTGATTTGATCAATAGAGTTTCACAAAATTACGACTCTATTGGCATAGCGGTTGCTGGATTTGTGAATTTTGATGGTTTTATTTACGAGTCGCCAAATATAAAATCACTCAACGGAAAAAAAATAGAAGTGAAAGGGAGACCTTATTTTGTCGCAAATGATGCGACCTTGGCATGTTTTGGTGAGGTTTCCTTCGGTGCAGGTAGAAAATGGAAAAGGAAAGGAATTGTCGTATGCTTGACATTAGGAACTGGACTCGGTGGTGGAGCTGTAATAGACGGGAAACCACTTTTCGGAGCTCGTGGAATAGCTATGGAGGTTGGACATATTCAGATATCAGATGATATCAGAAGGATATGTGTTTGTGGCAGAATTGGTTGTTCTGAGGAGTTTGTATCATCAAGAGCCATAGAGAGATTTTTCTTTGAAATAGCTTCGGAAAAAACAACATCAGAGAAAATTATAGAACTTGCAAATAAAGGGAATATAAATGCTATTGAGGCGTTGAGAAAATTCTCTTTTTATGTTGCAAGAGTTATTCAGAATGTCTCTCATATTTTCAATCCAGATGCGGTTATTATCTCGGGGGGAATAATAAATCATTTTAATCAGGTTATAGATATGATAAAACATGAGGCGAGAAAGATTATTATAAAGCCGATTTTTGATAGTATGGAGATTTTGCCTGCTGAACTCGGAGAGTTTTCTGGTGCCTTCGGTGGGCTAAAAATGGCTCAAATTATATACAGAAAAACTTCTCAAAAAAATTATATTGGTAGGTAGCTTGTTATGACCCGCGAGTTTTTTCTGCTGGCAAAACCCGTTTTATCTTTTATTGCCTTTTTCTCTTCGTTTTTGCTCTCTGTATGGGGAAAAAATCTTTACAATATCTCAACACAAGATTATGAAAAACTTGTCCTCGGCTTCCTGAGCTTATCAGGTATATATGTATCTTTCGTAAATCTTTTGTTCTCTCTGACTGAAAGAAAAGAGAGAATGAAATCTCCATTTTTTGCTCTGATTTTCTTCACTTTTTTAATTCTGCTTTTTCAGGAAGGAAATTTTCTCTACTTTGTTTTTCCTTACTTGAAGAAAATCAGAGTTGTTCTTATCATATACCTTCTTTTTATTTCCTTTCTTTATTTTACTTTTCCTTATGTTGAAAAATATTTCTTGCCTATTTCTTTTGCTTTCTTGATAGGCATAAATGAGATAAATTTTCCGTGGTTTTCAGATGAACTAAAAATTCTGATGTTTTTCCCGTTTTTAATATTGATTTTTTTCGGCAATACAAAAGAGGAGGAGCTGGCAATCTTATTTTTTCTTGTATTTCTCTTTATGATTGGAAGAGATGTTATAACTTTTGGTGGAATCATCTCACTTTTCATACGTTCTCTTATTTTTTTCAACAGAAAAATGAAGTACCTGATACCTATATTTATTTCTCCTATCTTTCTTGTTTTAGGGTATTTTTCTTTTCTCAATTTTCAAAGAGGGATACCGTTTTTTGAGCCGTTTAATTTTCTTGCAAAAATAAAATTACTCCTTCTTTCCCTTCTTGTCGTATATATTTTCGTTCTAATTTACGAGCTGATTTTTGTTTTTTTCAGTCGAAAACATCTACCACAGAAACTTAAAATTTCAAAAAATGAGATATTGAGTTAAAATTAAAATATATGAAAGTCAAGTTCAGAGCTGAGGATTTTTTTGTTGAGGAAGTACTAAAAGACGGAGTAGTAGAGACGAAAAAGGTTTCTCTTGAAAGGAAACCAAATATGTTTGCTGTTTACAGGGTTAAAAAGAGAAATGTTGATACTCTAACTGTAATACATGAGATGTCAAAGATATTGAAAATTCCACGAGATATGTTTTTTTCTTGTGGCCTGAAAGATAAGTATTCTGAATCAATTCAGTTCATAGCTGTAAGTGAAAGAGGTTTCAAAAATAAAATAGTTGAGAGAGTGAGGACAGAAAATTTTGAAGCTGATTTTGTTGGTGAAAGCAGAGAACCGCTGAGCTCAAAACACATAATGAGAAACTTTTTCAGAATAGTTCTGAGAGATATTGATGATAGCGAGCTCAAAGAGTACGAGGAGGGAATAAAGCAGGTTGCGATTTCAGGGTTCCCAAATTACTTCGATGAACAAAGATTCGGTTCCGCAAGACACTTTGCAGATGAGAGAAGCGAGGAATTTTTAGATTTCATCGGCAAGAGGGTGCTAAGGGGTGATTTTGAAGGTGCCCTGAAAATACACTTTCAAGCTGTATCAGAACACGATAGAAGCAGAGTTAAAAAGTTCAAGAAAGTTATGAGGGAAAAATGGGGAAATTGGGCTGAATGTCTTTTGGAAGCGCAAGATAAAAATGATATAAAAATTTTAAGATATCTTTTGAGGAAACCGAATGATTTCAAAGGTGCTTTTGCAATGATTGACCCGAGATTGGGGCGACTCTACCTTGAGGTCTATCAAAACTATATATTCAACAGAGTTCTCGCAGAATTTATAAAGAAAAGATTCTCAAGATATTATCTCTTCCCTTATGTAGCCGGATTTTTCGTCTTCCCTTATAAACCGGCTTACTCCGAGGTTTCTGTTATAAAGGATTTAAAAATTCCTCTTCCGCATCCAGATGCTGAAATTCCACCAGAGATAGAAGAGATATACTATGAAGTTTTAAAAGATGAAGGCGTTTCACTTTCTGATTTCAGGTCTTCAATAAACTCAATTGATTTTGTGAATTCTGTAAGAAGTGCGTGGGAGATACCTGAAAAACTTGAATGGAAGATCTCCAACGATGAATTTCACGAGAGGAGAAAAAAAATTGAGCTATCTTTTTATCTGAAAAAAGGAGTTTTTGCTACGATGATTATCAAAAGCATTACTCCTTTGCTTCCCGTTTCTGATACCGAGAAAAAACCCATTCCTGTGATATACACAAAAGATGGAAAGGAGATCAAGGTTGAAAGAACGCAAGATCAATTTGAGAGGAAAAAAGTTATCATACTTTCTCGTTCTAGTTCGTAGATTTTCCCGTTTTCTAAAAGCAAAAATCTTTTTGCCCATTTTGCTGTGCTGATTTTATGCGAGATCACAATAACGGTCTTTCCTTGCATGAGGTTCTCAAAAGCTCTCAGAAGTTCCTGTTCTAATTTTGGGTCAAGAGAAGAAGTTGGCTCATCCATTATGATTATGGGAGAATTTTTGAGTATGGCTCTCGCGATAGAAATTCTGTGCTTTTGTCCTACTGACAGATTTTTTCCGTTCTCTCCGCATATATGATTTGCACCGTTTGGAAATGAAGATAGGTCAAGTTCTGCAAGTTCAATCGCTCGCAAGACCTCTTCTCTTGTTGAATTCGGTTTTGCAAATGCAACATTGTTATAGATTGTATCATCAAAAATAAATGGTTCCTGTTCAACAAAACTTATCAGAGACCTCAAAGATGCCAAATCTATATCTTTTATGTTTATGCCGTCTATTATTATCTCACCTTCTGTTGGGTCAAAGAATCTTGGAATCAGAGAGACAAGCGATGTTTTTCCTGCTCCCGAACTCCCCAATATGCAGATCCTATCTCCTTTTTCTATTCTGAGGTCAATTTTATCTAATACTAATTTTTCATCAAAATACAAAGATACATTTTTAAATTCGATATACTTTTCAAAAGTTTTTTTCTTTATTTCTCCACTTTTCATTGTTGGAAGCTTTTCAAGTTCTCCAATTCGGTATATAGATGGTAGAATTCTGAAAAACTCAGGAAATGTTGTGGTGAGTTTTTTTATCGGTTCCCATAGACCTATTACCGCTCCGAAGAAAGCTAAAAATGTTCCTGATGTTATTTTTCCTGAGAGCATATCGTATGATGAGAAGATGAGAACGAAAGCTACAATAATTGCTCCTGCAAGTTCAGATATTGAAGATGATATTTCTGGAAGGACTTCGCTTTTTATCTTCTGTTTTCTGAAAATTTCAAGATATCTTTTAACTCCTTCAACGAAAGATTCTATTGAATATATTCTTACGACTTTTGCTCCTTGTATTGCTTCTATTATGTGGCGTGATATTTTGTCTGCTGATTCCCTTGTTTTTGCCGAGGACTTTTTTACTTTCTTGCTTATATACCTTGTGGGAAAAATCACGACCGAAAAAGACAGAAGAGAAAACAGAGCAAGCTTCCAGTTGAGATATATCAAAGTTGCGGAAAGAAATATGAGGTTTAAAGGTTCTTTGATTATTGTGAGAATCACTTTTGGGAGTGCAGATAAAACCTCAATATCTGATGATATGCGGGAGATGACATCTGCTGAGTGTTTCTGCTTGTTCAGAGGTATCTGATGAATTTTGTTTATTATTTTTTCTCTCAGATTTTTTATTGCTTTTTGAACTGCGCTTTGAATTAAGAACGCGGAAAGTGCTCTTGATATTCCGACGGCAATAAATATCATGACTATAATGACTGCTGTTTGGAAAACTAATTTTTGGTTTTTCTCTATAATGCCTTTGTCTATTGTTCTTTGAGCGAGCAGAGCAAGAGAAGCCCTTGAAGATGATACGACTATTGAAAAAGGTATGGAAAGAAGGATATATGGTATTTGATTCTTGAAAATACTTATTGTTTTGAAAATATCATCAGTGAATTCTTTTAATTTTTTCATTTCAAATTACTTTTTCTGTTTTTATTCGCTTTCATCTAAAATTTTCCGCAAGTATTTTCCGTAATCAGTTTTTTCAAGCTTTTTTGCTATCTCTTCAAGCTTTTTCCTATCAATCCACTTATTTTTGAAAGATATCTCTTCAATACATCCTATCATCAGACCTGTTTTTTTCTCTATTGTTGCGACGAATTCACCTGCTTCAAGGAAGCTATCGTATGTTCCCGCATCAAACCACGCAAACCCCCTTCCCAAAAGCTTCACTTTGAGCTTGCCTTCCTTCAGATATTGGTTATTGACAGATGTTATCTCCAGCTCTCCTCTCCAAGACGGTTCAACTTTTTTTGCTTTTTCAAATACTGTGCTATCGTATATGTACAGCCCAACTACTGCAAAATTTGATTTTGGATTTTTTGGTTTTTCTTCTATTGATATTACTCTTCCAGAAGAGTCAAATTCTATTATTCCATATCTTTCAGGGTCATTTACATAGTATCCGAACACAAAAGCACCACCATTTTTTTCAACTTCTTCCTTTGCAGAAATAAGAACTTCGGGAAGCCCATGTCCGAAAAATATATTGTCTCCAAGAATAAGGCATATGCTGTCTCCTTTTGCGAATTCCTCTGCGCACAAGAGAGCGTGAGCAAGTCCCCGAGGTTCTTCCTGAACAGTATAGCTTATCTTCATACCAAGATCTGAACCATCTCCGAAAAACTTTTTGAAAAGAGGAATATCTTCTCTGTTTGCAACGAATATCACTTCTCTTATTTTCATAAGCATAAGAACAGAAAGCGGATAGTATATCATGGGTTTATTGTATATCGGCAGAAAATGCTTATTTATACCATATGTTATTGGGTATAATCTTGTCCCTGAACCGCCTGCTAATATCACTCCCTTCATGATTTTAAATTTTAAACTTCTTGGAAGGATATTACTTTTGATGATATAATTCCTGTTTGCTTATCAATCTCTTTTTAACTGTGAATTCATCTGTCATTTTTCAGGAAAAATAAAAAAATCTTTTTTAAACTAAATTTATGAGTATGCTGAAAGTTTTTTTTCTTTTACTTGGAATAATATCTCTTGAACAAGAAGAGAAACTTATAATAGATATTACTTCTCCAAAATATAAGCCAGTCAAAGTCATACTTGAAAGTTCAAAAGATACTTCTTCTATTTCAGAGATGATAAAGAGAAACTTGAAGGTTATAGGTTATGTTGAGCTTGTTGAGAGTTCGCCAGATGTTCTGCTTTCTTTGAGCAAAGAAGGTGATTTTTTTGTTCTCAAAGGTTTCTTCGGCAAAGGTAAAGACCCAATTTTTATATTGAGAGCAAAATCAGAAAGTCCAACTGCTATTGCGGACGCTCTTTCTAACCAGATAATATCAAAAATAACAGGGCTGAAAGTAGATATATTTGGACGCAAGCTTTTTTTCCTCTCAAACGAAGAAGGAAAAAAAGAAATATACTCTATGGATTTTCTATCTGGAAAGAGAGAAAAATTTATTCAAGCAAAGTCGTTTATCCCTTTTTTCTCTGTATCTCCTGACGCATCAAAAATCGCATTAGTGCATTTTAATGGCAAAGAGTATTCATTATATATAGCTGATTCCTCTACGAAAAAACTCTATACAACATCTATAAAGTTCGGAATGTTTCTCAGTCCTTATTTTTCTGACAACGATAATCTCATAATACCTTGGAACGATGGGAAAGGAGCTAACATATATGTTCTTAACCTGAAAGAAAAGAGTTTCAAAAAAATTACATCTGGAAACTCTGATGTTATGGGAAAGATTACTCCCGATGGAAAGAGTTTGATTTTTGTTTCTGGTCGCCTTGGTCTGCCACAGATATTTGTGAAAGATTTAAAGAACGGAAGGGAGTCAGTTCTACCACTTTCTGGAAACTATAACACATCTCCTGATATATCTCCTGATGGGAAAAAAATTGTATTCTCAAAGCTTGAAGGCAATAGGTTCAGTATATATATTTATGATTTTGATCGCTCTGAGGAGAGACCTATTATCACAAACTTCGGCTCTGCTGAAAATCCTACATGGACTCCTGATGGGAACTTCATAATTTTCTCCTCAAACATAGATGGAGATTATGATCTATATATCACTGACCAGTATGGAAATTTCAAAAACAAAATTTTTGATACTCAAAAAGATGAGACAATGGGTTTCCTGAAATAATTTTTCAGTGTTTTGTTTCTTGTTTTTCTCTTCTGAATTTTTTGTTTTTTTGCATTAGAGGTTCTGATTTTTTATAATTGATAGCTATGATGAAAGATGTTTCTCTTTCAGATGTAGCATTTTCAAAAAAATCGTGGTTTTTGTTTTTTGTCTTTTTGTTCATTTTCTCGTTTTCTTTATCTAATTGTGCGAAGAAGATTCCGCAAGCAGAACTTGACGCAGCAAAGCAAGCTCTTGAAAGAGCAAAAAGCGTTGGTGCAGATAAACTTGAAGAATACAAGACAGCAGAAAAATACTATAATGATGCCCAATCTCTGGTAAAAGAGAAAAAATATGATGAAGCTAAAACGAAAGCAATTGTTTCAAAAGAGTTTGCTGAACTCGCAATAAAAAGATGGCAAGAAGAATTAGAAAGACGCAGAAAGGAAGAAGCGCAAGCTCCAAAAGAGAAAGTTGAAATTCAAGAAGAAGAACTTACATATGGAAAACCAGAATTGCCAGTTCTCAAAGGAATAAATCCAAATGATATAGAAGGAACTTCAACATTAGGAAGAGGTTATATACTCAAACAACTCAGAAAAATATACTTTGATTTTGATTCTTACTCACTTACAGATAAGGCGAAATCAGATATTGAGTATAACGTTGGTATTCTGAAAAAAATCCTCGAGGAGAACCCGAATGTATCTGTTCTTATAGAAGGTCATTGTGATGAAAGAGGAAGCAATGAATATAACCTGGAACTCGGATGGAAAAGAGCTCAAGCAATAAAAAGATATGTTGAACTTCTGGGTATTCCCGAAGATAGAATTCAAACCGTTTCGTTTGGAGAAGAATTTCCAGAGGATCCGTGTCCCCCTCCTCAATGCAATGACGAATCAAAATGGAGTAAGAACAGAAGAGGTGTCTTCGTCATAACAGTGAAATGATTTTTCCCCATTTCGTTTATCTTTTCACTTTTTGATTATCAAGGAGAGAATGAAGAGAAGAGCAAGTATGGAAATACATGATATTGAGAATAAATCTCCATACTTGATATAAAACGACTGGATTTTCAGAGGTTTTATTTTGGTGAGGAATGATCTTTCTTCAAGAAGTTTTGTCTGATACATGATTTTGCCAGTTGGTGAGAAAACACCAGATATTCCAGTGTTCGCACTTCTCACCACAAACCGCCTTGTCTCAATAGCCCTGAATACCGATGCAGAAAAATGCTGAAACGGACCTGAGGAGTAGCCAAACCATCCATCGTTTGTTATCACAGCTATGAAATCTGCTCCATCTTTCACCATCTTTCTTGTAATTTGCGGGAAGATTGATTCAAAGCATATCGGAACTCCAACTTTTATTTCTTTCCCGAGCGATTTGACTTCTTTTCCCGGAGTGAAATCTCCTGCCACTTTTTCCACATCTTCTATGATCTTTTTTATGAAAGGTATTTTTTCTATAGCTGATCTTAATGGTATATACTCTCCGAATATTACGAGATGAGTTTTATCGTAGTGATAGATTTCTTTTTGGGGGGTGATAAAGTATGCTCTGTTATAGAATATCTCTTTTGCTCTTCCGTCTTTTATTTCTCTTGAATATCCTATCCCTCCTGCTATTATGTAAAATCCCTTTGAAGCGAAATCAAGAAGTTCATTTTTAAGTTCTGTTTCTAAATCCAATATGAATGTCAGAGCGGTTTCTGGCCATACCGCAAACAAAGATTTATAAGGATAATCTATTGCAGATATTGTGAGTTCTATATTTTTTTTGAGATACTTTGATTTCAGCTCGGGAGTCCATTTTATATCTTGTGGGATGTTAGGTTGAACTACCACAACAGGTAACTCGTCTTTCACGCTTGCTAAATTTATTTCAATCTCTGTTTTTCTCATGAAAGAGTAGGTCAGATACAGAGAAGAAAGCAGAAATGTTATTATGAATGAGACGAAGAGTGCGGGAGAGCTTATTCTATTGCTTATTCTATCGTAGGTATCGCATAAAAATCCCTGTATCAGTATTATGAAGAATGAAACGATATAAACTCCGCCTATATCTGCGGTTTGGATAAGAGAAGGTTTTTGCCAGAGGGAGTATCCCACAAGCGCCCACGGAAAGCCCGTGAATAAAAATGTCTTTATATACTCTGTGGATACCCATATTATGGGGTCAGCCAAAGAGAACGGAATTTTGAGCAGAGTGTTAATTTGACTTCTCATGTATCCAAATAGAAGGAAAAAAGCCGAAAGTGCGAGAGAGAGGAGTGAAAGCGGAATCAGAGAGAAAGCATAACTGAAACCACCATAATGAGTTATAGCGTGGGTTATCCAGTGAATAACTGCGAAGTAAGAGACAAAACCTGCAAAAAGGAATTGTTTTATTTGACCATATTTCCTCCACAGAATATGTAATGGCAGATAAAATATGAATGAAAGATAAAATATGTTGAATTTCGGTTGTGAGAGAATGTATGATAAAGATGAGATAGAGACGGCTACGAGAAAGAAGAAAAAACTTTGAGTTTTCCTTCTCTCTTTTATTCCAAAACGCTCTCTTTCAATTTCAATCTTAATTGATGACTTTGCAAAGATTCTTTTTCTTTCTCTTTTCATCTGCGGTTCATACTCAAATAAATTAAATAAATTAAATTATAAAAATTTAAGTGTTTATGTTTGGCTTCATACTCAAACGTTTTTTCTCGGGAGCTACGGTAATACTTCTTGTGATAACTGCTACGTTTTTTCTTTTGAGAATAGTCCCAGGCGGTCCTTTTGATAAAGAAAAAAAACTCCCTGAGGAGATAAAAAGGAACATAGAGAGAAAATTTCATTTAGATAAACCCATTTATGAGCAATTTATCATTTATTTGAGCGGAGTTCTGAGGGGGGATTTAGGACCGTCGTACAAATTCGTTCATAGGACAGCTAACGACATAATAAAAGATACATTTCCGGTCTCTTTTAAGTTAGGAGCCATTTCTTTTGTGGTTTCTATATTTTTTGGAATTGTTGTTGGGGTTTTTTCTGCTTTTCGTTTCGGCAAAACTTTTGAATCACTTTTTTCTTTTGGAATATCAATCCCTTCGTTTGTTTTTGCTTCTTTTTTGATTCTGGTCTTTTCGGTTTGGTTGAAGGTATTACCGCCGGCTCTGTGGGAAGGTTGGAGACACTATGTTCTCCCAATAGCGACTTTATCTTTTGGACCGGCACTCTACATAGCTAAACTTACACGAACTTCTGTTCTTATGACGCTTCAAGAGGACTTCGTGAAATTTGCAAGGGCAAAAGGAATAGGAAGATTCAGATTCCTTCTACATGTTGTTTCTGCTTCCTTATCTTCTGTTTTCAGTATTGGTGGTATGCTTTTCGCTTTTTTAATAACCGGTTCTTTCATAGTTGAAACGGTCTTCGCAATACCGGGAATGGGAAGATACTTTGTTTTGTCTGTTGTAGATAGAGATTATCCGGTCGTTATGGCTCTGACACTCGTTTTCACAACTATTTTAGTTTCAATGAATATTCTTTCAGAGATAGCATATGCTATTTTTGACCCAAGAGCAAGAGAGAAGAGATGACTTTTCGCTTTTATTTCTAACCTTCAAATTGGTTTTGCAGATATACTCAGTTTCAAAGGATTAGCAGAAAGCATCAAACTTACAGTTTGAAGTTCGTCAAAATCTTTTTCTGAATTTCCCTTTACAAAACCTGCTATTTCATCTATCCAGAAAACATATTGTTTTTCCTTTCCTGTATCTTTTCTTTCCACTACCAGTCCTTCAAGTATTTTCCCTTTTAAGTTTTTTATTATGTAAATGCAGAGGAGGAATCTATATCTCATATCTTCTGCTGTTTCTATTTTTCCTATTGTGGTTTCTATTTCATCTTTTATTATGGCAAGATGTTCTTTGCTCATAAGTTCTTTTTTATCAAGAAATCTTCCTATCTGGATTATGTTTATAAAATCCCAGCTTCTTCGCAGAGGAGATGTTCCCCAAGCGTAGAGTGGGTATCCTATTGATTCTGCTCCGCTCGGAGTTGTTGTTGTTTCTATCGTTCTTCCTGCCCTTATGTTTTTCCATAGCACATAAGGTCTTGGAAAGTTCATATTCTTTATTTGTTCTCTGAAATTTTTGATTTTTGATTTTATCTCATCAGGGAGTATTGACCTGCGATAGAAAACAGGAATATTGTTTTCTTTGCAAAAGAGAGCTATTGCATATGAGCATAACATAGATATTTCAGCTACTGCTATTCTTGAATCATTCACTCTCCACCTTTGTGCTTCAATCTTTTTGTCTTTTAAAAATATGGCGAAGTCATCTGATATAAGGTCTAATCCACCGAGTTTTTCTGTTCTTATCTTATATAGTTTTTTCCCAAACTCAATGATTTCTGACACTCGCTCATCGCAGTTTGAAAATTCAAAATTCTCTTCTATCTCTACTTCTGACTTAACAATTTCAACGCTTTTCACTTCAAAGTTATTTTCAAACATTGAGAATCTAATTTTGATAGTTATTGCGGGTTTTGGTTTTTTTGAATCCAGAGAAAGCTCTTTTGCTACTTTTTGAGGAAGCATATCAACCTTTCCTTCCGGGAAAAAAATTGTTTTTCCCCTCTTTATTACTTCTTTTATGAGTTTCTCATTGTCAAGGAGTGTTGTATCTGCTATATGCACCATTATTTCGTTTTCTGTGATTTTTGAGAAAGCATCGTCTCTTATTTCTGTTCCTTCAAGATCTATTGAATACGATGGATTTTGGATTTTCTCTCTTGCTCCTTTTTCCTTTTGTTTTTCGAACTCTTCAATTGGGTAAATATCAAATTCAAGAGGTCTATAATTTATCTTGAACCTTTCAATAAAAAAATTATCATATGGGTCTATGATTCCAAAAAAACACAGAATCTTGAAAATATCTTCTTCTCTGCTATATGGAAGTATTTCTGTTCTTTTGATTTCGCTATTTATGAAACCATTTTTTATCTCGTTCAGCTTCTCTTTTACTATATCGGGAATTTTTTCTCCGTATTTTGGAAAATCTGAATTGAAAAAAGAGCTGAGCGAAATTTGTAATACCTTTTCTATTTCAGGTTTTAATTTATTTAACCAAGATTTAGCTTCTTCTGTTTTCCTTTTTTCTTCTTCTTCTATTTTTCTTTGGGACAGGATTTTCTCTACATCTTTTTCTTCTCTGATTTCCCATTTTTCTCCTTTCTTTTTGAAGTAAATATTTTCTTCTGAGTATAGTTTGAGGAGTATTGCTGATATTGACTCGGCATCTGCTTTCTGAAATATTATATTCGCCATTTCTTCTGTGCCTATTTCTCTGACATCAGGAGAAGATAACGCTATTTCCCAGATGAGTTTTAGGTCTATCTCTTCTTTTAGCTTTTTGATTTTCTCAAAGAAGTTTTCTGTCATAGTTTTTGATTTGATAAGTATTTGCGATTCACTTACGAACTTCTCTTTTCCTTCTTCTGTTATGATAAGTATTTTGCCGTAATTTTCGTTTTTTACTATCCCAGGAAGAAGTTTTCCTTTATCAAAGTATAGAACAAAAAAATTTCCTTCGTTGAATTTTTCTAATTCTCTCATCTCATAAATCGCTCAGAAACATAAATTTTTTATTTTCTCAAATATTTTGATCTGAGTATCTGATTTCTTTTATCTCTTCAAACATTCTTTCTCTTCCGTGCCATATAAAGACCCCTACGAAAATGTTATTTTTGTTTTCTGGTATGTCTGCTATGACAAAACTTCTTTTATCTACGATTCCTATATATGGAGTGTCAAATGATACGAATGGGACCCATGTTCCGGAATTCGCGTATACTTTATTTATATATCTTTCAAGGAAAGCTTTGTGAGTGTGTCCCATTACAACTGCTTTTATATCTGGTCTTTTGAGCAGAATCTTTGCCGACCTATCTACAATTTTGTGTCCCATAGCATCAGTAATACTACTTAAAGGTATGAAAACATATCTTCTTCTTATGGGATCGTAGATTTTTCTGTTTTTCATCATAAATTTTATCATTCTTATTATAGCGAGGAGGGTTATTTTTGTATCAAATATCAGCCCCCATTTTATTGCTTTACCAAGAGGTCTCCATCTATCAAGATACGGTTTTTCAAAAGCAAATGAAGCTATAACTTCCACCACAAATTTTGTCCCCCATGGCATGTTCAGAACTTCTTCTCCGTTTTCATCTTTTAGCCAGATATTGATAAGGTCTGTTCTGTTTATGACCTCATACTTATTCCCGTGCTCTATCCAAAGTCCATCTTCAAAAAATTCTCTCTTGACAAACTTTGTTTTCAATCCTGTTTTTTCTAAGATGAAGCTTTGAATTTCGGGAGAAGCGACAGGATGGTCATGATTTCCTACTATGTATATTATCTTTCCGCCTTCTGACTCAAAATCCTTCAGAGCGTTGAAAAATATTCTGTGGTTGTTTATGGAATTATCAAGGAAATGAAAGACATCTTTTTTGTAGATCTTACCTTTTTTATGTATAGATTTTATTATGTCAAATATATCACCGTTGAGAACAAGCGTGAAATCGTATCCAGAAGATTGAGAGTCCTTTACCCACCACCTTAAAAATTCATAGAAATCCTCATCATATACGAAGTCCTCTTTGTAGTTTATCTGACCGTTGAGAATTCTTCCTTCTCCGAGATGAAGATCGCTCAAAATTATAAACCTTTTTTTCATAAGAATAGGAAAATTAATTTTAAGTTGTTTGCTCTGTCTGGATTGAAAATCTGAACTGTTTTTATATTGAACAGGTTAAGATGGGAGAAAAAGTGGTGATTTTTATAAAAAGTTTTATTTTTTGCTTAATCAAGATGCTTTATGAAAAAGTGCATTGTTTTCATTTCCGATAGTTCTGACCCCAAGCGTGTTTTTGAAACCATCAGAATGTCTCTTGGAATAACTCTGAGGGGGAATAAAGTAAAACTCGTTTTGTCTCCTGATGTTTCTTTTGATTTTTTAGATGAAAAGATGAAAGGTGAAGTTGAGGAGTTTATCTCTGCACTCAAAGAGATGGGAGGAGAATTTGAGGTTAAAAACCTTGAAGATATAGCAGATGACTTTCTTCAATATGACTCTTTCATTTTGGCTATATAACTTTTAACTTCCCTGATTTTGTGTAAGTCAGTGGAATGTTCAAATTTTTAAAATCAGATTTATGATAAGATTTTTCGTATATCTTGTTTTTTTTGGGATCTTTTTTCTCATAGTTTCAAGATTTTTAGATGTGAGCTTTGGCAAATGGAAAATATGCATAAAGGTAAAAGATGAAGTCCTGAGCAGTATTCAAAATGAAAAAGAAAAACAAAAGGAAAGAGAAATGAAGAAGGAAACAAGAATTCAAAATTACATTACTCCACGATATTATGATGAGCCATCGGATAGGTCAAAAGGTGTACATTCTACTGAGAGAAAGGAGAATATTGCTGAAAGTGAAGAAGATGTGAAGGCAAAACAAAAACCGGTTGTAGATGTCAAAGAACTTCAAAAAACAAAAAGCACTCCTGACGAGGAAAAAAAAGATTACGACCCTATAAAAGAAATAATAGAGAAGAAAACATCAAAATAGTTCTACTTTATTTCGTGGCAAGAAAATTAAAAATTGACCCGGGAAAATTCAGTTCATCAGAAATTATTTGATTTATGAAAGTGTAAAGTTATGCAAAGGGTGATATAAACATCATTTAACATTATTCTTTACCAGCGACTACTCTTACTGGTTCTTCAATCAAGTTTTCTGCTGTTCCATCTCCCACCTGACCAAATATGTTATCGCCCCAGCACCACACACTTCCACTTTTCTTTATAGCACATGTGTAATTTTCGCCAGCTGATATATCGCAAACATCATTCATAACAAGTGTGGGTTCTGAAACAAAATCTCTTTCTACTCTTATATCGCAGTTATTGAAACCTGTTCCGATGGGTATAGGGCACAGGTATTCTGAATTATTTGGATTAGCTGAATTTGATAGTTTTGTTTCATCATTCTTTTCTCTTATTCTTTTTCCTATTTGTCCAAAGTCATTGTATCCCCAACACCAAAGTGTCCCATCTTTTTTTAGTACGCAAGCATGTGACCATCCTATTTCTATTTTCTTCAAGTCAAGCATTAGAATTTCTTCGTTTAGTCTAACAGGGGTTGATAAAAAGTGTGGAAAATTTTTCAGAAGTTGTTTTCCTTTTTTTTGAGGGTCAATATACCAATCTTTCCAAGAACCAAAGCACCAAGATTCATCTTTTTCGGAAATAGCACAAATAAGAGTCCCTCCCACATCAAAATCTATTACAGATTCCATTTTCTTTGTCGGATTTGTAAGAGGGTCGGGAAGAGCACTGCAGTATCCTAAGTAATGGGCTAATCCCCAGCACCACAAAGAGTTATCTTCTTTCAGTGCGCAAATCCTTGAACCGAAAAAATATGTAAAATGTAAAACCTTGTATAGTAGCTCATCTTTTTCAAAATTTTCTTCATCTAGCATCCTTCTTGGAATTTCAAACATATCAAATTTTTTTACTCCGTCAAGAACCTTTACAGGTGTTTTTACGAAGAGCGAATCGTTCCAGTTATTTATGAATTCTCCTTCTGGATCGCACGCCGGTTTGCTTATATATACAGGTTTATCATTAAACGAACCTATAATAACATTTTTCCCTTTTCTTTTGTTGCAAGTTCTTTTCCCTACAAGATGTCCTCTTATATTATTCCCCCAGCACCAAAGAGATTTATCTTCTCTGAGAACACAAACCTGATATACGCCTACCTCAACATGTTCAACATCTTTCATTATTTCAACAGGTTGGAAGAAACTATAACATCCTATTTCATTCAATTCTGCACAAATTGAGCATGTATATATATCGCAACCACCGTATGACAGAATATTTGGTAATGTCAGACAATCAAAAATTACAAAGGGTGACCTCCTGAACTCAAAAAATGAATAGCAATCTGTAAAAGTTAGTGGTATAAATCCCCAGCACCAGAGAGATTTATCTTCCTTTACCGCACAGAAAATAGTTTGAAAATCTTCAAATTTCTCTTTTTTGTCAGAAGAAAAGAATGGTGCACCACCAATATCAACATCTATTACTTTTTCCATTATTTTTGTGGGTAAAAGGATGGGGTTTTCATAGTATTTATCAAGAGTGTGTAATTTTTCAGCAATAAGATGTTCTTCCTCAAATATATCTGTATCCGGATTGAATACAGTGAGATCAAATGTGGAGGGAAGAAAATATGTTTGGTCATCTGGGTAGTATTGGAGATAATTTTCCCAGAAATCATCAAAAGTTACTCCTTTCCATTTTTTTGAGGTTTTGTAATCTCTCAACTTTATCCAGAGTGAATTTCCTTTTCCCCAGCACCAGAGATTTCCCGTTTTGTCTATGGCACATGTGGCAGAAGGTCCTGTTTCTACCTTTATTATACTTTCAAGGAATTTTGGGACTATAAATGTTTGGGATTCCGCTATGACTCCATATTTTTGGTGATAGAGAATAACTTTGAGGAAATATTTTCTTTTTCCATCAAATCCATTTATTTCAACTTCCGATAGGTTTGCGGGGAAAAAATATTTTTTCGTTTTCTCAGATGGAAAACGTAGTGTTTCAGAAATTTCAATTATGTAGCTACTTCCATCGGGAAAGTTGTCAGATTGTTTTTCAATTGTAATAGAGATAGCATAAGATGTTTTTGGTCTTACACTAGCAGGTAAAAGCTGTGAATTTCCCGCTGTATTTAAGAGAGTTTCTTTGAAATCTTCTATGTTATTTGAATTATTATCTGGAAATCTCCATTTATCTATTAACTCACAGGAAATATCTATTATTTTGTTTTCGTTTTCTTTTTCTATCAAGTAGTTTTTCTCGTGTGAAGGGAATAAGAGTTCTGCTTCTGCAATGAGAGTTGAGTTGTGAAAAATCTTTATATTAAGAAAATCTTTATCAGCGGGAGTTTTGTTTAATTCAAATGCACCATATAAATTACTATCTTTTGTTTCAAATTCTAATGGATATTTTTGATTTTTTGAGCTGATAAAAACTACTCCTGTTATTTCGTTTCCATATATTAAAAAAATGTCTTCTGGTATGATGAACTTTATAAGCTGAGCGGAGAAAAGCTCCGATGATGGAGTGGCATAGTTTTTATTTTCTGCTGTGATTGGGGAAAGATTTTTTAAGTTGTTTTCAGTTTTGTCTTCAAAATATTTTCCTGATTTTACTTCATCTATAATTTTCATGATGTCAAAACCACATATATTTTCTGCTTCTTTTTGTTTTTGCGAACTATTATTATTCTTTTTTTCTTTACAGGATATGATAAAAGGAGCTCCGCTGACCAAGGAAGATATGTATAATAGAGAGAAAAATAAGAAAAATGTTTTAGTACTTCCCATATTTTATTTTAGTGATTGCATTTTTTATTATCAAAAAACAAATAGCAATAATAACGAATAATAGATCTGGTGTTGTGAAGGTACTACATCCACCTGTTGGGAACATAAGGCAGAACGGGAATAAGAACCAGAACAGAGCACATGCTGGATTTGAGCTTAATATTCTTCCTCCTATTCGGATTATATCAATCAAAATAGTCGGATTACTTGATAAATTTATTTCACCAACACATATTGGAGTAATGAACCATGTACAATGCCTTACTGTCCCGATAGAATCTACACAATTGTTACTGATTTTTATCTCAATATATATTTGCTTTTCACCACCTCCTGCAAAGCTTATTCTCAAGGTTCTTCTGATTATATCTCCTACATTATTTACACTTGGGTCTATAGTAATAAGTAAGGTAAGGCGGGAGAGCGCGGATATAAACCCGGCAGTCCATAAATTTGGAGGCGGGTTAAAATCTGGGGAGAGAGCGTAAAAATTTGGACCAAATATGTAGCGGAGATGCTCACGGAACCTTGGAACACCTTCAATTCGGAAGTTTTCATCATCCCATATCATTCCTTCATTACCATTAAGGTTAAATCTTACATTTTGTAATCTTTGTTCATCTCCATCAATGTAAGCAAAGTAAAAAGTATATTTGTCAAAATTAAAAGGATCATTTGTTATACTTATATAGATAGGATAATTTATCATGGGGGCGTTATCTCCATTTGATTGGAGGCAGAATTCTAACTTGTAATTGTCTAAATCATAGATATACTTATTGATATCTGATATTAAAATTTGATCTTTACCTGCTATTTTATCTCCAAATTCCAAACGGTTAAAGAGGGAAAGAAAAGATTTTTCAACATTTATTATCCCATATCCGTATTCTTTGTTTATTATATTCCCATTCCCGGATGCACCAAGCTGTATTGCTTTTATATTATAATCAGCTATATTTCTTGCGAAGTAATGATATCCATTCCACGCATAAAGTAAAGCTGCAAGTCCAGAAACATGTGGAGCAGCGAATGAAGTGCCCGGGTGAGTCCTTGCAGTACCGTATCCAATCCCTCCGTTGATCATTGCAGTTATAAGTGGATAACCGTTTGTTTGGGAACCTGATGGAGCCATAAAATGTTCTTTTGCTTGTGTGGTATCAAAGGGATAGCAAGAGTAATCATATCTATTACCATTTGGATCAACTGCTCCAACAGATAGAACATATGTTGCTATCGCTGGCCAACACTTGCAGGAGAGACATTTATCGTTGTTCCCAACTGCGGAAATTATTAAAGTTCCTCCCCTTGCTATCATTTCTGGTGGAGTTTTATCAATTGGATAGGAAAATCTTATTCTTCCTTTCTCTATATATGCATTCAAAAAGTTTATTAAATTTTGGGTCTTGATAGAGGTTTATACATCCTTGATCATTCTCAATATCACAACCACCACTGATATTTATTATATCTGCAATTGTATCAAATGGTCTTTCAAAATTATATATTTTTGTGAGTTCATCGGGAGAACTCAAATCTTCTTTTATATATTCTGATGGGCATTTTTCTAATCCGTGGGGTATGCATCTTTTCCAACCCACAGCATCACAAAAAACTTTAATCATTTCGCGCTTATTATAGTAAGGTATGAGTTCTATTTTGCCATATTTTTTTACTGCTTTTACCACTTGATATGGAATTATTTTAACTCCGGGGAATACTCCTACCATACCTCCATTGTTTTCCTTAGCTCCTATAATTGAAGCAACTCCTATTGCGTGCTCAATGAAGTTCGGGGAGTCATCAAATATAAGAGAAGAAGGTGAATTGTCTCCTTCTCCTGTGATATCCCCTCCACTCAGGAGATTTGCATAATTTAAGTCTATATAATTTATCTCAGGATGATCAAGCTCAAAAGCGGTATCTATTACTGTGATATTTGGTATGTACGATATGGCATTGATTATATTTTTATGACCTCTCAAATAAACCAAAGTATGTGATATTGATGTTAAATTCCACTGATAATTTTTATAAAGCGAATCTGCTGAGATAATATTAATTTTCCCTTGATTTATATAAATATCATCGCTTATATTCATAACATAATATTCATCAGAAGGGATATGATTGGAGTGAGTAGGTAATATCTCTTTTAAATCTATAAGATATGCTTTTTCCGGTGTTCTAATAAATAAACAATCTCTTTTTCTGATAAATTCTTTAACAAATCCAATGTCTCTAACTTCCGGAAAATATTCTGTAACTTTATCTGGGCTACTTTTCAATATTCCTAATTTTTCACTATCAATAAATACTTTTATACAGCTATTATCTTCATAAGTATATAACTTCAATATGGGGAAATCAGGATGTGGATTGATCATAATTTTTTTATCATCTATATTTAAAACTTGTAGTGAGTTCAGAATTGATATAAATTCTATACTACCCATCTTAGTTGATGGTGAAGGATATCCTTGGCTAAAAGTAATACCATTGTTGAAGAAAATATTCAAAATTTTTATTGGCAAGGGAGGATAGATAACAATGTCAATGTTAGGAAATAAATCGTCTAAAAAATAGCATTTTTCTATTTTGCATAATTGAATTATTGAATTAGTATCTATGTCTAAATGTGCCATTTTTATCAAGGGGAAATAATCAGTGGATTTTTCACCCAGAAAATAGAAATAGGAAACAAAAGTTATATCGCTTATATTATTAAGGAGGTAGTTTTCAAGTTCATCGGGAGCAAGACCAAAGAGTAAGCTTGATGATGGTAAGAGTAGGATAATATCCTTCCCAGGAATAATGTCATCTATATTAACCAAAAATCCTAAACTTGAAATTTTTGTATAAACTTCATTAATATCTCCATCGGAGGAAATAGTTATATATATAGGTATTACTTCCATCCCTAATTTATCTATATAAATTTTCGCTCGTTTTAAGAAATATATGTTCCTCCCTAAGAAATACAAAAGTCCCTCCCGTAATTTTGCAAGATGTTCAACATAACTTCTTCCCTCTATTTTGATTTCATTTCCAAAAATACCACCTCGTAAAATTACAGAGTTCAACTTTACCTCGCCGTAGTTACTCATTATTACAGCAGATATTTCTGATTTTTCTATATTTATTTTTCTTGTTGGTATCAAAAAAGTGTCAAGGGGAGAACCATTTATTTTTGAGCTTTCTATTTTTATCTCATCTGCAAAGATTATCACCTGACCATCAGGTTCTATCTCTGATTTCTCTATTTTTAGTTCATCAAATTTATATATTCCTCCTTTTATCTTAATTTTTTCATTATGTATTTTTATTTTATTTTTCTGTCCCAAAAGTTCTTTTCTTGCAGATGGGATTGAGCTTAGTAGGGAAAAATCAAAACCAAATGGCATACACTCATAATGTTCATTTATCTTAATTATATTACCGCTTACTTTATAGTTTCCCCCTCCTTCAAATTTATATCCATATTTTATGTTTCCATTTACTTTGACATTACCTTTGATTTCAACTTCAAAGTTTGAAGTGATATCTGAGCTAATTATAGCTTTACCACTTATTTTTACTTTATCACATGCAAATATCCCAGAAGAAAAGTAGGGAACATTAAACTTGATACGTGGTATAGAATTTTCGTTGTTCGGGGGAGCTTTTGGATAAGATAAAATTTCATGTGATTGTATATCTCGGGAATACAAATGATTTGGGTTAGGGGAAAAATTAGTGTTCCCTTTGATTGATATTGATACCCCCCCCCGCAGTTTTGAATTTTAAGTCATCTTCAGAACACATAGAAAGCGAAGGAGCCAAAAAAATCAAGAAAAAAAACAAAAAGTGTTTTTCTTTCATGTCTAATCCTCCTTTAAATTTTTTTGAAATCTACTCTTCAACATAAAAAATAATCATTTGTTTCAGGAAAGTCAAGCGAATTTAAAATCGTATTTTTAACTTATATTGTTTAAAATGAGAAATCTTTTTTGTTTTTGATAAATCAAATAGCTTTTTTGTTTCAAACATAATTTTTTTGCTAAACTCGTTAAATTACAATGAGTAAAAATATGTTTTGCAGAAAGTTTTGTAAATTAATTGCACATTTCAAGGTCATATATTTTTTGGTTTTTATCTTTACATTTCCTCTGTTTTTCAAACCTGCTTTACCAGATGATAAATTCAAAGTCCTTTTCTTAACAATTGATAGCCTGAGAGCAGAAAATCTTTCATGCTACGGTAATACGAGAAGAACAACTCCAAATATAGATAAGCTTGCGGAAGAAGGAATAGTTTTCAGGAAATTCTATGCGGTTTCTGGATGGACTTCTCCTTCACTTGTCTCAATTTTTTCTTCTCTTTTTCCTACTACACACGGAGTTCTCGTCAGAGGACTTGTTCTCAATCAAAATATAAAAACACCGGTTGAGGTTTTAAAAGAGAACGGCTGGAAAACATACGCAGAACACTGGACCGGCGATACCATCGGAAATTTGGGATTTGAATTCTCTGGAAATAATATATTTGATTTCCTTAAAAAGCATAAAGACGAAACTTTTTTTGTCTGGTTCCATCTCAGAGGTCCTCACCTACCCTATGACCCTCCTGAGGAGTATATCAACCTTTTTCTTCCGGAATCAAAAATAAATCTCAAAAATGTAAGTCAGGAGAAATTGAGACCTATTCTGGAAAAGAAAATAGTTTATAAAGAATCTGAAAAGATTGAGCTCAACGAAGATGAAATAGAATATGTGAAGCTCTTATACGACGCTGAAGTGAGAAGGCAAGATGAAGAAGTTGGGAAAATAATAAATCTTCTGAAAGAGCTTGGAATATACGATAAAACCGTTGTTGTTATAACAGCTGATCACGGTGAGGAGCTTTTTGAGCATGGATGGGTTGGACACGCTTCAACTTCCCGAAACTCTTCCTTATACGAAGAAATTTTGAAAATCCCGCTTATAATAAGAGTTCCCGGAATAAAAAGATTAGATGTTGATGTTTTGTCTAGTCAAGTGGATATAATGCCGACTTTACTTGAAATACTTGGTGTCAAGACAAAAGATTTTAATACAGATGGTGTTTCTCTTGTTTCTTACGAGAGAAAGAAAAACAGGGTGAAGGTAAAAGATGTCGGGAAAAGAGTGGTTTTTGCAGAGTCCTCTCCTTGCGGTTGGCAGTGCAAAGAAAATGAAAAATGGAAAAGAGTATTTGCTCTTATAGAAGATAACTACAAAATCATCTATTCTAACTTCCTGGGTGATTTCCCTTACGATGTATTTGAACTGTATAGATTGCCAGATGAGAAAGAAAATCTCCGAGAAAAAGAGAGAGAAAAACTTTCCTATATGATTCAGAAACTTTTTGAAAAGATTTCTGAATCAAAAGCAAAAGCAGTAAAAATAGGACTTCCAGAGAGGGTGATTTCAAACTAAAATTTTTGTCTTTCAGCTACTATACTGGCAAGAATTCAAGAAGTTTGCCTATAAGTGATTCTTTTGTTGGACTGTAAATATGAACACCTCTGAAAACTTTGGTCTGTTTTATTTTCTCTATAAGTTTTGAGCAGAATTCAACGGCAACCTTTTCTTTATCTTCTTTGCTCTCGTATTTTTTCAGATTTTCTTCAAGTTCTTCTGGTATAACCATTCCCTTTGCGAACTTTTTTATATTTTCAAGTGTTTTTTCAGAAGGAGTTATTATCACTCCCAGAAGGACATTGATTTTATTTTTATACACGAAATCTGCAAAGTGAGTTATGCTGTTCAGGTCAAATACCGGTTGGGTCTGGAAAAATCTCGCTCCTGCGGAAATTTTCTTTTCGGCGTTTTCTTTTAGTTTCTCCGGTTCATCAAATGGATTCAAAGCTGCCCCTACGAAAAAATCACACCTGCTGTTTATCTCATTTCCTCTGAAATCTAAACCTTTCCCTAAATCTGTTATGAGTTTTATAAGTTCTGTCGTATCTACCTCAAAAACTCCTTTGGGTTTCCCTTCTTTTGGCATATCTCCCCAAAGAGCGAGAACATTTCTCACTCCTATAGCCCACGCACCTATGAGGTCAGATGTTATTCCGAGTATGTTCCTATCTCTGCAAGTTATCTGCATTATAGGTTCTATGCCATTTTTTATAGCAAAAAGTGATGCGACAACGGGAGTCATTCTTACAGAAAGCATAGGGTTATCTGTGAGATTAACAGCATCAACTTTCCCTCTGACTTCTTTTAACCTTTCCTCAAATGATTCTGTGTTCGGACCTCGTGGTGGAGATATCTCGCATGTTATCAAAAAACTATCTCCTTTTTCTATCTTTTCACGAAAGTTAGCCATAAACTCTTTATATTTTTGTATTTAGCGAGAAATTTTTATAAATTTTGTTTAAAATTTTTCCTGTTTATAATTTTCCACCTGTGAAACTTCACGGAGTTATTACAAAGCTTGTTGTGTGATTTTTTCAAAAAGTGTTCAAGTAATTGTTTTTATGATTAAATTCTTTTTTGAGTTTGATATATGAGTATGGAGAATTTAGATGAAGTCAAGATAAGGGAGATAATAAAGAAAGTTCTTCGGGATGAACCAGAGATAATTCTGAACATCATAAGGGAAAGAGGCGACTTTCTGATTTACGAAAAGGCAAAAGATTATATCAAAGAAGAGATTGGAGACCTGAAAGATAAGGTTGCGACCAAAGATGAGATAAAAATGCTTATTGAATTCATAAATGCAAGATTTGAAGATGTAAATAGAAGATTTGAAGATAACAACAGAAGGATTGAGTTTATTGAGAAGATTTTAATTCTTCTCCTTGGTATAAACATAATAAACACTGGAACAGTTATTATGATACTTTTGAAAGTTATGAGAGTTTTCTGATATATTTTCATTTTTCGCCTTTCAGCAATTTTTGTTAAAAATTTATTATATGAATCAGAACAAAAAATCTGAAATAGATAGAGAAAAAAGGGAGTTTATACTTTTTCTTGCTAAAACAACAGGTGCGGTTTGGCTTTTGAGATTCTTTCCAGTATCTTCTTTCATTTCAGGAATGGGTTGTAGCACATCTTCAAGTCGCGAAACAAAAATCTCCTACGAACTTTTCCCACAATCTGTTGCTTCGGGTGATGTCACTCAGAGCTCTGTCGTTCTCTGGACGAGAACCGCTGGCGATACTTCACCAATTGTTCTTCAAGTTTCCGAAAGCAAAGATTTCAGCAGTATCATCTTTCAAGATGTCCTTACTCCAAAATCTGACGACGACTTCACATTAAAAAAGAAGATAGAGAACTTATCATCAGGAAAAAGATACTATTACAGATTTTTGAAAGACAATATATCTTCTCCCGTTGGAACATTCAAAACAATTGAGAAAAATCCAGAAAGAATTCGCTTCGCTTTTATTTCTTGTCAGGATTATTCCAACGGATTTTACTCTGCCTTTTATCACCTGTCGCAAGAAAATATAGATTTTGTTGTCCATCTCGGAGATTACATATACGAGACCATCTCTTCTCCAACATTTCAATATGCTCAGCTGAGGCAGTTTGAGCTTCCATCTGGGAGAAAAACCGCTTATGATCTGAACGACTACAGAGCGCTCTACAAGATTTATAGATCTGATAGGTATTTGCAGGCGGTTCATGAAAGGTTTCCGTTCTACATAATTTGGGATGACCACGAGTTTGCAAACGATTCAGCACAAACTCTTTCCCCGGATAACGGGAAAGATTTTTACAACTCTCTTTATCAGCCAGAGAGGAGATTATACGCATCTCGCGCATGGTATGAATATATGCCGGCTGATGTTTATTTTGATCCAAAAGAACAAAACCCACTCAAACAGATAAAGATTTACAGGAAGTTTGAATTTGGAACTCTTATGCGGTTAATAATGACTGATGAGCGACTTTACAGATCTGAGCACCCTTGCGGAGAAGGAGCATTTGGACAAAGGTATCTGGCTACTAATTGCGAAAACATAAATAAAACCACTATGCTTGGTCAAGAGCAGTTTGATTGGTTTTTAAAAGAACTTGAAAATTCGCATAAAGATGGTGTTATCTGGAAGATTCACGGAAACGAGGTCTGTATAAGTCAGATGATTTTTGTAAAATCTGATAGCGGTCAGATTTCATATCTCAATCTTGATCAGTGGGATGGTTATGCCGGGGAAAGACAAGAAATATTCAAATTCATAAAAGAGAAGCAAATAAAAAATTATGTTGCGGTAACTGGCGATCTTCACACTTTTGTTGCAGGTGAGCTTTATGATTTTGATCCAAAAGAAAAAGTGGGAGTTGAATTTACAGCAACTTCAATAACATCTTCTAATCTCGGTTCGCTGTTAAGGTTGCCCGAAAAGACCCTTGAGGAAATAGAAAATAAATTGTTGGAGCTTAATAGAAATTTGAAGTTTTTTAATTCTCACTATCATGGCTATGCGATATGTGAAGTCACTCGTGATGAAATTATTGTTGAGTTCTGGCGTGTATCTTCAATAGAGGAACCAGAAGTTGAAAAGACGGAAAAAATACTTCTCAAAAAGTTCAGAGTTAGAAGAGATACGAACACTATTGAAGATTTGACTCCATAAATTCCGAAAAATTTTCTTGACTTATTTTAAGATATAATTGATGGAGTGGTTTGAAGAGATTATAAAGACATCTGATTTAAAGGGTAAGAGGATTCTTCTTGGTATAGGTGGTGGAATAGCTGCTTATAAGTCGGTTGAACTTCTTCGCATTTTTCAGAGGGCGGGAGCGAGCGTTCGGGTGGTGATGACTCATACCGCATCAAAATTTATAGGAAAAGAACTTTTAGAAGCCCTGACAGGAGAAAAAGTTTTTATTGATATGGAAGGCATGGAGCATATCACGGTTCCGCATTCTGTGGATTTATTTGTTGTTGCACCTGCGACTGCAAACCTGATAGGAAAGTTTGCAAACGGAATATGCGATAGTATGATCACAACTATGTTTATTGCTTCAACTTCTCCCTGTGTTATCGTTCCATCTATGAACTGGGCTATGCTTAAAAATCCAGCTACGCAGGAGAACATAAAAAAGCTCAGAGAAAGAGGTTATATTGTTGTTGAGCCAGAAGAGGGTGATTTAGCTTGCGGAGAGAAAGGTGAAGGAAGATATCCGAGTTTTCAGAGAATTTTTTTCTGGTGCGAATACGCTTTGAGTCAGAAGAATTTTTCCGGCAGAAGAGTTATCGTAACCGCAGGTCCTACGAAAGAGTTTATAGATGATATAAGATTTATTTCAAACTCTTCGTCTGGTTTTATGGGTTATCTGGTTGCAAGGGAGTTCAGTTTGGCTGGAGCCGAAGTAAAACTGATAACAGGCGGAGATATTTTTGACTCTTCCGAGTTCTGCTCTGTCTCAAGGGTCATCTCAGCAGATGATATGTATAATGAAGTGAAGCGCTCTTTGCCTGCTGATGTTTTCGTTGGAACATCTGCTGTTTCCGATTTCACACCTGCACGCAAGGTAAAAGGAAAAATAAAAAAGGAAATTATAGAAGGAGATAAACTCATAGTTGAACTCAAAAAAACAAAAGATATAATATCTGATGTTGATTGTCCTGTGAAGATCGGATTTTCTCTTGAAGTAGAAAATATAAAAGAAAACTCTGTAAGAAAACTCCATAAGAAAAAGCTTGATTTTATTGTTGCTAACTCAATTGATTCTTTCGGTGGCGAAAAGGGTAATTTCACAATTTTTTACTTTGAAAATGGAGAGCTGAAAGAAGACAAACTTGGATTGTTTCATAAAAGAGAAGTTGCGAGAAAACTTGTTGAGCTATCTTTCAGGAAAATTTCAGCTAAAGTGTGAAAAAATTAATTTCGGTAGAATGGGGAGAATTTTTGTAAGCGGGGTTGGTACTGAAGTTGGCAAAACTTTTTTCTGTGCAGTCCTTCTCAGAAAATTTAAAGGGATGGGAACTTTTTACTTCAAGCCAGTTGAGACAGGAGGGAGGAAACCACAAGATTACTCTTTATGTTCAAAACTAGCTGACTTTTCAGAACCACCGGTATATCACTTTTATGCTCCTGCTTCTCCTCACCTTTCTGCAAAGCTCGCAAAGAAAAAAATTGATTTATCTCAGATAAAAAGAAAAATACAAGAGATAGACGACAGTTATGGTGTTGTAATAGAAGGAGCGGGTGGTTTGCTTGTGCCACTTTCAGATAAACCACTTTACACATGGGCAGACCTAATATCAGAACTCAAAATACCTTTGATTATTGTCGCGTCATCTTACCTTGGAGTAATAAATCATACTCTTATGACGGTTGAGGTTGCTCAGAAGAGAAAAATAGATGTCATCGGAGTCGTTCTGAACTATCAGAGGAAACCAAGGACCATCGCTGAAAAAACGAACGAGCAGGTTCTCAAAAAGATTCTCGGTGAAAAATTTTTGGGCTCAATACCATTTTGCTCGTCTCAAAATTTTGCTCTTGCTCAGCGTTTAAGCAGAATAAACTGGAAAAAAATAAAAGGTGTCCTTTTTTCTTAACTGCAATAAAAGCTCAGAAAAGATAAAAGCAAGAAAAGAGAAAATTTTCATATTTTATGATAAGTTTTTACATTGGCTTTCTATTAATTTATGACTGAACAGAGGAATAAATTTGGTTTCTTATCTTCTATTTTTTCTAATTTGAAACCCATAGGTGTTGTCTTTGGGGATATAGGTACAAGTCCAATTTATACTCTTTCAATAGTTTTCAGCATGGTTGAACCAACTTATCAAAATGTTTTAGGCGTTATTTCGCTGATATTCTGGTCTCTTGTTATAATTCCGTCTGTTCAATATTCTTATTTAGCGATGAAGTTCAGCATAAGGGGCGAGGGAGGAGTTATTATACTTTATAGGTTTCTTGTTTCTCGTTTCAGAGGGAAAAAATTTTTTGACAGATATTTTATTTTTGTTCTTATTTTTGTCATCTCATTTTTCATCGGTGATTCTGTTATAACTCCTGCAATAAGTATTATTTCAGCTAATGAGGGTCTGAAGTTAGCTTACGAAATAGATCAGGGAACTATTGTTTTGTTATCTGTTGGCATCTGCTTTTTGCTTTTTTTTATTCAGCGTGGAGGAGCAGAGAAAATATCGTTTTTGTTCACTCCTGTGATGTTTGTTTGGTTTTTGGCATTGGGTATTTTTGGTTTTATATACATATTGAAAGAACCGAAGGTGCTTTTAGCTTTGAATCCGTATTTTGCTATAAAGTTTCTCCTTGATAACAAACTTGAGGGAATTTTAGCTTTGTCTGGAACTATTCTTTCTGTGACAGGAGCAGAAGCTCTCTACGCAGATATAGGTCATTTAGGAGTGAATCCTATAAGAAAATCTTGGTTTTTCTTTGTCTTTCCTTCTCTGGTTTTGAATTACATGGGGCAAGGAGCTTTTGTTCTCGCTCATGCTCAAACAGAACTCTTGTTTTTTGGTTTAGCAAAAGAGATATCAGATATTCTTTATATTCCATTCGTTTTTTTATCTTCCTTCGCTACGGTGATAGCTTCTCAGGCGGTCATAACTGCTTTCTTTTCAATAATATATCAGAGCATAGTTATTCATATTTTCCCTCGCGTTCGTGTTGAGCATAAATCTCCTCATTTGTATGGGCAGATATACATTCCACAGATGAACTGGACTTTATTTTCATTTGTTCTTCTTGTAATGTTGATTTTCAGGACTTCCGAAAATCTCGGGCACGCTTACGGATTTTCTGTGAATATAGTTATAGCTTTTACCGCTATCAGTTTATCTCTTATTTTCTGGCGAGAAAAGGAAATTTTATTTTTTCTCCTCTCTCTGCTCTGTGTCTTTTCATCTCTTTTATATCTTTTTGGTACATCAACAAAAATTCCTCATGGAGGGTATGTATCGGTTGCTATTGCTTTTATACCTTTTACTGTTATGATGGTTTTCAAGCTCGGGGCAGAAAAAATCACAAAAGCACTCTCTCCGATGGATTACTACGCTTTCCTTGAACTTTACCAGAAAATTTATTCTGAACTCATAAAAAATAAGATAAAAGGAACTGCTATATTTCTTGTGAGAGATACAAACAAAATTCCCCCGTATGTTATGAGCATAATAGGGCAGGGTATAATCTACGAAGAAAACATTCTGATGTCTATAAAAGAATCGGGAAAACCATACGGTGTTGAAGTTTACCTTACAGATGTGGGAACAGGACTTAAAATCTTCATTATAGAACACGGATATATGGAGTTTGTAGATGTTGCAAAGATATTTCAAGAGTATAATATAAGACCTGTTGCGATATTCTATGGAATAGAGGATATAATAACGAAAAATCCTGTTGTGAAGTTCTACTCAATAATCAAGAAATTAGCTCCTTCTTTTGATACATTTTATAATTTTCCACCTGTGAAACTTCATGGAGTTATTACAAAGCTTGTTGTGTGATTTTTTCAAAAAGTGTTCAAGTAATTGTTTTTGTGATTAAATTCTTTTTTGAATTTGATATATGAGTATGGAGAATTTAGATGAAGTCAAGATAAGGGAGATAATAAAGAAAGTTCTTCGAGATGAACCAGAGATAATTCTGAACATCATAAGGGAAAGAGGCGACTTTCTGATTTACGAAAAGGCAAAAGATTATATCAAAGAAGAGATTGGAGACCTGAAAGATAAGGTTGCGACCAAAGATGAGA
>JAUQOU010000046.1 GCA_030550715.1 bacterium
TTTTTTTTTTTTTTGAAAAATAAAAAAATGTTTTTTCCGAAGTTAATATGGATTAAACCAGTTGAAAATTATACGTGGATTTGATTTTTCTGATTATTTTTTGATTTTAAACTTGAATTTTTAGATTGAAAGAATGCAAAGTGAAAAAATAGATATAGCAAAAGAAATTGAGAAGTATCTCTTTTTTCAAGATATACAGCCTAAAAAAGGCGAAATCGTCAAGTGCAAAATAATAGATATAATAGATAACTTTGTTATAGTTGAGCTCGGTCTGAAAACAGAAGGCAAAATCAAAAAATCAGAAATAGATAAAGAGAAATTGAAAAAAGGCGAGGTTATAGAAGCAGTATTTTTAGGAAGAAGTTCCGAAGATGGTCTTTACAGATTATCTTACAAAGAGGCAAAAGAAAGAAAAATAAGAGAATATGTTGAAAGAATTATCTCGGAGAGAAAGTCCATCGTTGGTGTAGTAGTGGGTAAAAATAAGGGATTCTATGAAGTAGATATAGGCGATTTTTCGGGATTAGGTGTAGGAAGTTATATTGCCTACTGCCCATTTTCACTCGCAGAAGATATAAAGGTAAATGGATTCTACGAATTCATGGTGAAAGAGATAACTCAAGATGGAAGATTCATTCTTTCAAGAAAAGATTATCTCAACATTCTGAAGGAGGAGGAGAGAAAAAGAGTTCTCGAGAAGCTAAAACCCGGAGCAGTTCTTGAAGGGAAGATAGTAAGAGTTACTACTCTCTATGCGGAAATAGATTTCGGTGGGGGAATAAGAGGCAGGATTTTAAGAGACGATGTGGACTGGGGCAGAATTGAAAGTTGTAAAGATAAACTTCAAAAAGGACAAGATGTGAAGGTCAAAATCCTTGAAACAGAACCATATATAAGAGCGAGTTTGAAGCATCTCAAAGCCGATCCTTGGGAAGATATAGAGAAAAAATACAAAGTTGGCGATGTTGTTGAGGGAGAGATTTCAGATATAAAAAACTTTGGCGTCTTCGTTAAGATAAAGGTTGGAGAGAGTGAAATAGAAGCGCTTCTCCCAAGATCTGAAGCAGGGTGGGACGGCGCAGACCTCAAAGAAAAATTCAAGATAGGACAAAAAATTTCTGCTTCCATAATAAATATATCTCGTGAAGAAAAAAGAGTTACTCTGAGCTTGCGAAAAATTCTGCCTAATCCATACGAGGTCCTTGAGAAAGACATAGATAAGCTGAGAAAAGCAATAGTTGTTGAAGACAAAGGCAAAATCTATGAGGTTGAGGTTATTGTTGATGAGGCGGAGACGAAGGTTCCCGCAATACTCCCAAAAGGTGAGATATCGTGGTTTGCTGACGATAAGATACAGCTCCAGAAGGGTCAAGAAATAGATGTGAAAGTGATTTCAGTAAAGGGTAGGAGCGTAATAGTTAGCAAGAGAAAAGCAGAAAGAGAAGAATTTTTCAAGATACTCAAAGATATAAACGGAAAAATTGTTGAAGGCAAAGTTGTTTCAGCTCCTTTTAAAGGAGATAAGTTCCTCTGGATTGAGTTTGATTATAACGGCAAAAAATTAAAAGGAGTTATACCATCAAATGAGCTTTCGGGCAAAATATCAAGCTATTCAAAAGGAGAAACAGTAAAGGCAGAGGTTATAGGATTTGATAAAAATTTTGATGTCATAATTTTGAGCGAGAACAAAGCGGTCTTAAAGGAAGCTTCGTCAGGCGGAAAAGTTTCTTTCTCCCTTGGCAACCTTCTCGAATCTGTTCCAAAAAAGTAAATTTCACAGTTAAAAATTAATGTATTTTTTATATGAGTTCGGATAAATTAGAAGTTTTGAGGAAGAAAATAGATAAGATAGATGATAAGATATTGGAGCTTATAGAGAAGCGAGCTAACCTTGCGAGAAAGATTTACGAAATAAAAAGAAGAGAAGGATTGGAAATATTTGACTCCCTTCGTGAGGATGAAAAATTAAAGTATGTCGAGCAAAAGGTAAGTTCTTTCCCAAAAGATTCCGCAAAAAATATTTTTGTTGAGATTTTTTCAGGAACAAGAAAGATATGGAAAGAGTTAAAAATAGGTTATCTTGGACCTGAGGGAAGTTTTTCATGGGAAGCTGCTAATAAGATCTTTGGAAATTCCTCATCATATATAAGTTATCACACATTGAAGGACATTTTTTTATATTCTGAACTCGGAGAATGCGATTATGGTGTTGTCCCGCTTGAAAATTCGAGAGATGGTATAGTTGGTGAGACCCTTGACCTTCTTATAGACCACAACGTCAAAATAGTTCATGAAATTTCTATCCCTGTTTCTTTCTCTTTCTTATCTTCAATTCAAGATAAGAGTAAGATAAAAAGGATTTACTCTCATCCGAAGGCGATAGCTCAGTGTTCAAGATGGTTAAGAGAGAATTTCCCGGGTGCGGAGATAATATACACGAACTCAACCGCAGATGGAGCAAAAATGGCAAAAGAAGATTCAGAAGGAGGAGCAGTAGGTCCTTCAAGATTATCTCATATCTTCGGACTCAACATTTTGGCAGAACATATTGAAGATTCTCACGGAGAGAAGACAGAGTTTATCGTCATAAAGAAGAAGGATAGAGATGATGATTTTTTCAGGGGGAGAAACCGAGGTCGGGTTCTGATGAGGTTATCTTTTTGTTTTTCTGTCAAAGATGAACCTGGAGCTCTTTTCAGAGTTCTTGAACCGCTTGCCAGAAGAAAAATAAACATGAAAAAAATTCATTCGCGTCCAGATAGAAACACGAAAAAATATAACTTTTTTATTGAGATAGAGACGAACGAGAAAGTGAGGAGAGAGATAGAGAAGGTTTTTGAAGATATAAAGAAAAATGTGATTTTCATCAAGGTTTTTGGCGAGTATTCTTTGAGGGATTTTTAGGTGGAGCGGGCGACGGGACTCGAACCCGCGACCCCTGCCATGGCAAGGCAGTGCTCTACCAACTGAGCTACGCCCGCAACAATAAAAAATTTTATAACAAAAAATATAACTTTACTCAATAAATCAAAAATTTTTTTGTATCTTGTATGAAACACCCGCTTGAGATCTTCAGAGAAGAGAGAAAGGAGAACGTTGAGAAACTTGGTAAAAGTGAAAAACTTAAAAAACTCGCTCTTGAATTTATTTCCGAGACAGCTAAATTCAAATACTCATATAACTTTGACTGGCTCGGGCGCCCTTTTATACAACTTCCACAAGATATTGTCGCAATGCAGGAGATAATATGGAATGTAAAACCTCGCCTCATTGTAGAAACAGGAGTAGCTCACGGCGGAGGAGTCATATTCTATGGCTCAATGCTCGAACTTATAGGAAATGATGGACTCGTTGTAGGAATAGATATACAAATAAGACCCTGGAACAAGGAAAAAATAGAAGAACACCCGATATATAAAAAAGGAAGAATAAAATTGATAGAAGGTTCCTCCACAGACCAGAAAGTTGTTGATGAAGTTTATAAGCTTGCTCGTGAAAGAACCCCAGTTCTTGTCTGCCTTGACTCTCTTCATACTCATGAGCATGTTCTCAAAGAACTTGAACTTTACTCCCCCCTTGTTTCAAAGGGCTCATACATAGTTGTCTTTGATACAATAATAGAAGATATGCCGGATGAACTCTTCAAAGATAGACCTTGGGGCAAAGGAAATAACCCTAAAACTGCTGTAATGGAATTTTTGAAGAAAAACGACAGATTCGTTCCCGATAAAGAAATAGAAAATAAACTTCTCATAACAACTAACCCTGATGGCTACCTAAAATGCATAAAGGATTAACCACCAATATATAACACTACCTCACGTGTGAGATTAAAATTATTATATGTTAGGGAGAAAAAGATACGCTTTTGGCAATCCACCGTGGTATATGAAAGATGAAAGGTTTGTAATAAAAAGAAAGGATTTTGTTCCCGCATATATTCGTCTGAGAGAAGAAGGCAAATGGAAGATTCAAGAAAAAGTTGAAAGAGCTATTGAATCCCTGAAAAACTGCAAGGTCTGTCCGAGAAACTGCCAGATTGATAGATTCATTAAAGTAGGAGTTTGTAGGGTAGGAAGATATGCAAGGGTCTCGAGCGCTTTTCCGCATTTTGGAGAAGAGGACTGTCTAAGAGGTTGGAACGGCTCGGGGACAATATTTTTTGCGTTCTGTAATCTCCGATGTGTCTTCTGTCAGAACTTTGATATATCCTGGAGGGGTGAAGATGGTGTAGAGGTATCTCCACAAGACCTTGCGAGAATAATGATAAGATTGCAGGAGATAGGTTGCCATAACATAAACTTTGTCACACCTGAGCATGTTGTCCCGCAGATTATTGAAGCTCTACAATTCGCTATTGAGATGGGGCTGAAAATACCCATAGTTTATAATACAAGTGCTTACGATTCAGAAGAATCAATAGAGCTTATGGATGGTATAGTAGATATCTATATGCCAGATTTCAAAATATGGGATAATGAGCTTTCGTGGAAATACCTTGGAGTGAGGGATTATCCAGATGTTGCTCGGAGAATAATAAAAAAAATGTATGATCAGGTTGGGGATTTGAAATTTGATGAGAACGGTCTTGCGTTAAGGGGTTTGCTTGTCAGGCACCTTGTTATGCCGAATAATATAGCTGGAACAGATAAGATAGTCAAATTCATCGCTCAGGAAATTTCTCCGCACACATACATCAACATAATGGATCAGTACTATCCTGCGGGACTTGTGACTTTGCGTCCTAAAAATTATCCTGAGCTTATGCGCAGGATAAGTTCTGAGGAGTATGAGCAAGCTATAGCATGGGCACAGGAAGCGGGGTTATACAGATTTGATGTAAGGTGGCTCCACTACTTTTAATTCAGTTTGACTGAGCTAATTTCCTCGCTTCGTCTAATCTCAGAATTTTTCTCGCTTCCTCTGGTGATGCGATTTCTTTTCCGACCTCTCTTACTATTCTTGCAGCTGCTTCTACGAGCTCCCCGTTTGACTTTGCCATTTCTCCATCAGGGAGGTAGAAATTATCCTCAAAACCAACTCTCACGTGTCCTCCGAGAAGTACTGACTGCATTACAAGTCTCCACTGTTCTCTTGATATTCCTATGACTTGCCATTCTGCTTGTGGTGGAACTCTTGTTGAGAGGTATACAAGATTTCTTGGGTCCGCGGATGCTCCTCCTACTACTCCTAATATTATGCTGACTTGAAAGATTTTGATCAGTCCTTTATCCATAAGGGGGTAGATTGTTTCTATGTGTCCGAGGTCAAAGCACTCACATTCAGGTTTTGTTCCAACTTTTACCATGTTCTCAATGAAGTACTCTATATCCCATATTGAGTTTATGAATTCAAAAGCGAAGACCCAGTTTTTTCTTTTTGGGCTGTACTTTGCATAGTTCATCGTTCCCATGTTAAGAGCTGCTATATCTGGTTTGAGTTCTATAACATGGGCTATTCTTGCCTCTCTTGGAAGACCGACTGCTCCTGTTGATAAATTTATTATCATTTCTGGGACTTCTGCTTTTATTGCTTCCACTATGTTTTTGAAGTCCTCAACGAGGTATGATGGGGTTCCGTCTGGTCTTCTTGCGTGTATATGAACGACGGTGCAACCTGCCTCAAATGCTCTTTTAGCTTCTGCTGCGTATTCTTCTGGTGTATAGGGTATGTATGGGCATTGAGTTCTATTCGCTACTGCTCCTGATAATGCACAGGTTATAATTACCTTATCTTTTAACTTTTCGTCTTTTCCGGTTATTTCCATATAATATTTACCTCCTTTTTGTTTCTTGTTTTTTTCAGTTTATGTTAGTTATTGGGGTAATGATTTTTGTGATTGTCAGAAAAAATTTGAACGATTGTTCAAGATTTTTTCTTTTTTATAATCCTATGTGTCTTCCCATTTTTATGCATGTTGTACATACTTTTACTCTCTTTTTTTCTCCGTTCACTATTGCTCTTACTCTTTTTATGTTTGCTTTGAACTTTCTTTGAGTTCTGTTCCCCGCATGAGAGACGTTGTGCCCAAAGCTTGTTGTTTTACCGCAGAAAAAACACCTTGCCATAATTTTAAAATTTATCAGAACAAAAACTTTATGCAGGATTTTCCGCTTTTTTTTGCTTCATAAAGGGCATTATCTGCAAAACGCAGTAAGTCCTCTTCTGTTTTTATTTTATCTGTCGGGAGAAAAGAACCACCAGCTGAAAAGCTTATAGGTATTTTGATGTTTTTGTGTCCAAAGGGATTGCTTTCGTACTCTTTTTTTAATCTTTCAAAGAGAGCTTGAGCACCATCTAATCTTGTTTCAGGCATTATCACTAAAAATTCATCTCCGCCATACCTTATCAGAACATCGTATTTTCGTTTTACTGTTTTCAATCTCGTTGAGAAACTTTTTATTACTTCGTCTCCTATAAGGTGTCCAAACTTATCGTTTATTTCTTTGAAGTTATCCAGGTCAAAAATCACTGCGCATAGAGTTGTGCCTTTCCTCATCGCTCTTGATACTTCTGCTGGCAAAAATTCGTTAAGGTATCTTCTGTTGTATGCTCCTGTAAGCGGGTCTATTATTGAAGCTTGTTTTAGCATTGCACTCAAAGATGCAAAACCTTCAATGTTCCTCTTTAAAGATATATGTATTTTTGATCGCAGAATTATTTCTTTTTGAAAGTCCTCCTTTGTTATTTCTCGTGAGGGCTTCATTATAAAATCTTTGGCTCCTAGTTCAAGTGCCTTTAATTTCGCCTCCGTTGTTGCTGTTCCTGTCATTATTATTATCGGAATAGTTGAAGAGAGGAAATAAGTTGTTATCTCTCCATCTTCTTCTAATTTCTTCTCAAAGTCCTTCACCATCTTTATGAATTTCAATCCGTCAAGGTTTTTCATCTGTATATCGCAAAAGACAATGTCTAAATTTTTCAGGTTTTCGGTATATTTTTTAAATCCAGATATTCCATCATCTGCTTCAAGAATATCATCTGGTGAGAAAATATCGTTTTTCTCTAATATTTTTCTTATCTCAATTCTCGTAAAGTGAGAATCATCTATGATGAGACATTTTCTCCCTGGAATTTTTAAATCGGTTGATTTTACAAGAGACAGAATTTCATTCAGGTCAAAATCTTCAAATACATCATAGCGGAACAGAGATAAAATTTTTTCTTGAAACATTCACAAATAAAATTAATCACTTTGTTTTAAAAATTAAAGTTTTAGCTCAATAAGCTCCCTTCCCTTTTATAACCAGAGGAATAGTTTTCAAGATTATTATTAGGTCTAAAAGGAAAGACCTGTTTTTGATATATATAAGATCGTACTGGATATTTTTTTCAAGGGGTAAATCTTTTCTTCCCAATATCTGCCATATTCCTGTAATTCCCGGTTTTACTTTTAGTCTTTCTCTCTGCCACGGTTCGTATTCTTCTACTATCTGTGGCATTTCAGGTCTTGGTCCAACAAGAGACATATCTCCTTTCAAAACATTTATAAGTTGTGGAAGCTCATCTAAGCTCCACCTTCTTAAAAACCGTCCGACACGAGTTATTCTTGGGTCTCCTTTATGTCTCGGAGAAAGAGAATACTTTGGAACATCTTTATACATTGTCCTGAATTTTATGACATGAAATATTTTTCCGTCTTTTCCAACTCTTTCTTGGATAAAGAAAACTGGACCTTCCGAATCAATCTTTATAGCTATTGCTATTGCTATAAATACTGGAATGAGTAATATAAGCAAAATAAGTGATACGATGAAGTCAAAGATTCTTTTCATAGGTTCGTAAAGAATGTTTGTTGTTTCAAATCCGAGTTCTACAAGCGGTATATCTCCGACGAACTCAATGTCAAATCCGTATTTTATAGCTTCAAACCCGGGAGATGCTACGAGAAATTTTATACCCTTTGCCTTTGTGTTAGATATTATTGCCATTATAGCAGATAAAGGCAGGTTTTCATCTGCAAATATAATGGCGCCAGGTTCCCTTTTTTCTAATATTTCTTTTAGGTCAGATAGTGTTCCTACTATTTCGTATTTATCTAATTTCTTCCCTATAAGTTCTCTGTTTTGTGTGATTATTCCTTCTATTTTATAGTTTGTTGTATCTTCTAATTTCTGTATAACTCTTATTGCCAGGTTCCCACTTCCTATGAGGAATGATTTTTTCGGTTCTTCTTCAGAAAATGCGTAGTTTTTGATTGTCAAAGCTATAAAGCAAGAGACCGAAAATATTATTATCACAGACCTTGAGAGGTGAAGTTCTCTCGCGAGGAAAGCAAAGGACATGGAAACAAGCACACTTATGAGCCATGCTTGAAATCCCTTCTCTACGCCCCTTATATCTTTCCTCATTCCATATCTCCTGTATATTCCAACATATATTGCTGTGATAATCCAGAAAAACAGTATGAAAGGAAAAGCGATGATGTAATTTTTCAGAGGATTTATTTCATATCCGAAAATGGGTGTGAGCAGTGTTCTTGTAAAGAAAGAACCAAACCAGCAAATTGATACTATCAACGAATCTTCAACCAATCTTTTGAAATCTATATTCATCTTTCAAAGTATTAGTTTGAAATAGTAAATAAAGAGCGCATATTTTTAAAAAAATCCATCTATAAAAAAATATTAATTAAAATCAGTTATTTGATGAGGTGGTTTATAGGTGATAATTAGGACACAGGAAGAGCTGTTCAGAGGAGCTGTCAGAATAAAGTATATCTCCGAAGACGGAATAAAGGTTTCAAAAATGTTCAAAAGTGAAAACATAAAAGCTATATTCAACGGAGAAGTGAGAAGAAACGGAGATATAGTTGAGATAAAAGGAAAAATGTTTGTTGAAAAATCTATGGAATGCACAAGATGTCTTGATGAGTTTATATTTGATACAGAAGATAGCATACAGATTTTTCTCAAACCTTCAAGTATGCTCCCGCGGGAGGAAGAAATAGAGCTGAAAATGGAAGATTTAGACGATGATTTTTACGAGGGAGAAGAATTTGATTTTTACGATTATATGCTTCGGCTTGCTGAAAGCTGCGTTCCACCTTTTGCGGTATGCAGTGAAAATTGCAGAGGAATTTGTAGGTTCTGCGGAGAAAATCTGAACAAAAGAACTTGTGATTGCACAAAAACTTCTCAAACCAAAACTATGGATGTGATTATAGACAAAATACTGAAAAATATCAGGAAAAGCTAATAAATCAAAAGAATAGATAATTTCTCTGAACAAAAGAAGATTATAAATATCATTATGGCTGAGCATTTTATTTTTGTCACAGGTGGAGTTATGTCTTCTTTGGGCAAGGGAATAGTTGCCGCTTCTATATCTGCTATATTAGAAGATATGGGGTTTTCAATAAACATAGTCAAGTTTGATCCATACATAAATGTTGATGCAGGAACGATGAATCCTTATCAACACGGAGAAGTTTATGTTACAGAAGACGGTGCAGAAACAGACCTTGACCTTGGACACTATGAAAGATTCCTTTCCCTCACTCTATCGCGTACGAACAATGTAACCGCTGGAAAAATATACTACTCTGTGATAGAAAAGGAAAGAAAAGGAGAGTATCTTGGAAATACCGTTCAGGTTATACCTCATATAACAGATGAGATAAAAAATTATATCATAACTTCCGGTTATGGTAAAGATGTGGTCGTTGTTGAGATAGGTGGGACAGTTGGAGATATAGAGAGCTTGCCTTTTTTGGAAGCGATAAGGCAGATGAAAAAAGAAGCCAAGACCTGCTATGTCCATGTCACTTTCGTCCCGCAACTTGAAAATGGGGAGCTTAAAACAAAACCAACCCAGCATTCTGTGATGAGGTTAAGAGAAATAGGAATTCAGCCAGATATAATAGTTTGTCGCTCTAAAAAACCTATACCACAAGATATAAGGAAAAAAATATCTCTCTTTTGTGATGTAGACGAAGAAGCTGTTATATCTGACCCAGATGTTGATAATATATACGAGGTACCACTTATTTTCAAAAAGGAAGGAATACATAAGGTCATTTCAAGAAAGCTGTTCGGTAAAGAACCCGTTGAGCTTTTCAATATAAAACCTTATGAACCAAAACTTGAAAGATGGGAGAAAATAGCAAAAATATTGAGGGAATCAAAAGAATGCGTCAGTATTGCCATAGTTGGTAAGTACGCTTCTCATCAGGATGCTTATCTTTCTCTCAAAGAAGCCATAGTTCACGGCGGTATCGCTAACTCTCTGAAGACAAAAATTTCTGTACTGGACTCGGAAAAAATAGAGAGTTCCCCTGAGATGCTTCAAGATTTTCAAGGAGTTATCATAGCAGGTGGATTTGGTTCAAGAGGAATAGAAGGAAAAATAAAAGCCATAGAGTTCTGTCGGAAAAATAAGATTCCGATCTTAGGTATTTGTCTTGGGATGCAACTTATGGTTGTAGAGTTTGCAAGAAATGTCTGTAATCTCCCGAAAGCACATTCAACAGAGTTTGACCCGAATACGCCTTACCCGGTTGTAGATATGATAGAAGAACAAAGAAATATTGATAGATTGGGGGGAACGATGCGACTCGGTTCATGGCAGGTTAAGTTAAAAGAAGGAACTCTGGCTTACTCCATCTATGGGAAAAAAGAAATATACGAAAGGCATAGACATAGATATGAGGTCTCTCCAAAGTTTATCCCTATTCTTGAGAAAAACGGATTGATTTTATCTGGAAGCTCATATAAGGGTGATGTTATGTTTGCCGAAATAGTTGAGTTGCCCGACCATCCGTGGTTTATAGGAACTCAGTTCCATCCAGAGTTCAAGTCAAAACCTTTTTCTCCTCATCCGCTCTTTGTCTCCTTTGTAAGAGCATGCTTTGAAAGAAAGGAATCAATCTCATAATTGTACTTTAAGAAAATTTATGAGCAAGTTTGATATAACTTTGAAAGAACTTTTTTCAGGATCAGAACAAGAAATACTTCACCTCTGCGGAATAGAAGATATAAAGATTGAAAAAGTTGAAAACGTTGAACTTCAACATGTGAGACAGAAAAGAGTTGATAAGCTGTTTTCAGGCAAATACAAAGATTTAGATACGGTCATAAACT
>JAUQOU010000013.1 GCA_030550715.1 bacterium
CAGCAGATCTGTAAGGAGTTTTCGAGCTTCTTCCATTTTCGGTTCAAGGAGATAAGATTTTTGGGCGTGAGAAATAGATTTCTGAATGTCATTTAACCAGTAATAAATCAGTCCAAGATAATAATGCGCTACTGCGTTATCTTTTATTTTATTTGCAGTATCAAAGTTGAACTTCGCCAGTGCGAGAAAATCCTCTTTTCTATATGCATCTGAAAAGTTCTTTGATTCCCGCTCAAGGTAAAGTTTGATATATGATTTCCCTTTCAAAATATAAGCTTTTTGATAGCTCGGAATTTTTTCTATTATCTTGTTCATCTTTTCAATTGCTTCAAAATATTTTCCGCTCTTATATAGTTCTATCCCCTGTGAATAAATCTCTTCCGCCGAATAAAAATCATATTTTGTGTTTGAGAGGATTACTATCAGAACCACAAAAGCAAAAAACAAAATAAAGAAAGTTTTTATCTTTGACTCATCAATTTGATCCATAAAGATATTTTAATACCTGCGAATAAGTTTTTGTTTTAAATTTATACTATAACTTTTCAATCCAGATTTTGAACCAATCAGGTGGTTTAATGTTCAGTAGTTCCTCTTTTCTTTTCATCAGCTCAAAAAAATCAATCTGCTCGATTTTGTCTTCTTCAATGTCAATCATATTTTCTGGCTCGCCGTATTTTACAATTCCAACTCCATGATCAGAATCTACGACAGCTACAAAAAGGTCTTTTCTTTTTGCTCTGAGATATATTATGGTTTTGTAGACATCACCGCTCCACGAACCGTCAAATTCGGGATGCTTCACCGCATCCGCGAGAGATTTCAGAGATGATGGATAGCTTTTCGGGAGACAATCGTGCATAACTATTACTCCGCGTGATGAGAGGAATTTAAGAGAATTTTCAACATCTCTTCTTGATTGCTCAAATGTGTGAAGTCCGTCTATAAGAATAACATCAAAGGGGTCTTCCCCAAAATCTTCGGCATAATTTTCAAAGAATTCATCACTTGTGAGTTGAAAGAAAATTTCGCTTTCTGTGTTTTTAAACCCACCTGGTATTTTGAATTCCGGATCAACCGCAATTTTTTTCTCGGCTTGAATCTGATAAAATGTGAAGCCCCTCTCAACTCCTATTTCAAGGTAAGTCCGTGGTTTTGAAAGCTTATCAAGAATAGATTGAACTATGGTTATTCTGTTTATCAAGCCCTGGTTTTTTTGAAACTCAAAAATTTCTTTCATCTTCTTTCTGAAAGTTTTTTCATCCCCCAAAATTTTATGAGGTATAGCATAGGTAAGGTATATGTTGAGTAGAGAGATTTCATCTTGAATTTTCAGGTTCGGCAGAGGATTAAGGTCTTTTATTTTCTCTTTAGCTTCTTGAATAATATACGCAAAATATGGGAAGTTTATTATAGGCACTGAGAAGGAGAGCTCTCCACCGGAAGTTTCACATTTTATCAGGACTTTATCTCCGTAGACAAAGACGCCTTTTATACCTTTTATCTCCACAAAGGTATCCAAAATAAAATATTACTCATTTGAATTTCAGCTTGTTTTTGTTTTTCTCACTTTTTCTCAGTGTTGCTATTTTGAAGATGAGTTAATATAGAGTGAATGAGTTTCAGAGCGTAGTAAAACTCTGGAGTTTTGATTATCTTGAGGATTTTGAATAGAGACGGTTTTTCTTTTCCTTCTTCTTTGATTTTTTTGATCTCCTCAAACGACTTGTTCAGAGCATTTGGTACTTTCTGAGCCATTTCAAAAAGCATAGGGTGGTTTATATTTCCTATCATCCACACAAGCATCATAGCATTTGCTATTGAGCCCATGAGTTCTGGTTTTACAATTGAATTGAATCCCTCCTCAGCTCCCTCTGAGAGAGCAGATATAGCTGCTAGTAATCCTGTCTCTTTGATTTTTTCAATAACATCAAGAACTATCTCTATATTTTCTTTGTTCTCGGCTATTTTCTTGAATACTTCGCCTATTTTCTTTGCCTCATCTTCTCCGATTCCTTCTATTTTTATTTCCATTGTTTTTTTTCCTCCTTTCCTTTTGAAATTCAAAATTTTTACTTTCCAAATATTTGAGCGAACCACATTTTCTCAAAAGCGACTTTGAGTCCCCTGAAAGCCCTCATACCGCCGAGCATCCAGCAATCAGGATACTGAGCTACACCATCTATAACCTTTGAGAAATCACAGAACACCCCCGCTCCCATATATCCAACATCCATAACACATATACCTGTTTTATTATATGTCATACCAAGGAAAGAACCTTTTATCTCGTCTGTAATTTGAGAAGCTACGAAATCTCCCTCAAAGTGAGCGAAAACTCCCGCCATACCTATTCCCAAAGTTCGTGAAATTATATCGCCTATTCCGAATATATTTCTGTATTCGGGATGTCTCAGAGTTTTTTTATCAACGAGCATATATCCATCTGCGTTTTCGTTTCTGAGCTGTGGATTGGTATAAACAGGTTTTGCTGGCTCATGCGCTGGAATAACAACAGCAAGATCATACTGAATTTCTCTACCATCTTTTGAGATTATCTTCCCTTCTTTTATCTCTTTTGTGAAGAAGTTTCCTTCAAACTTTACTTTGAACTGCTCGAGAAAAGTTTTAAAAGCAGACACCATAAAGGGTCCAAAAGGTTGCATAGGTTCAGCCCATGGATGAATCACAGTTATGTCTGTTTTTTCTGATACTCCTCTTTGCTCGCTGATATATCTTATCATGAAAGCAAGTTCAAAAGGTGCGGGAGAGCACCTGTATACTGGCTCAACAGGACCAACAACAACTTTCCCGCCCTTAAAATTTGCTAATGCGCTTTTTAGCCGTAGCGAATCTTTGAGTTCCCACGCGTGGTAAGTTTTCTCTATACCAGGTGTCTTTTCAGGTCTGAGCTCTGTTCCCAAAGAAACAACAAGGTAATCGTAATCAAGCTCTCTACCGTTCCCCCCTTCAAGATACACTTTCTGTTTATCTGGCTCTATTTTGCTCACACCAGAATTTATGAATTCTATTCCTCTGTTTCTTAAAATTTCAAGTGGTCTTGATATATCTTCTGGATTTCTTATTCCGGTTGCAATCCAAAGATAAGACGGTCTGAACTCATGATTTTTATTCTTATCAACGAGGAAAATTTGAACTTTGCCTAACATTAATTCTTGTTTCAGATTCTTTGCCAATCTTGTTGCGACAACCACTCCTCCTGTTCCTCCACCAAGAATTACTATCTTTTTCATTTTTTCTTACCTCCCTAAAAAATATGCAAAGAATGTTCCAACTATATTTTAAAAAATTAGGTTTTTCTTTGTTATTCTGCTCCGAGAAAAGTTGCTGTTATAAGTTATCAGAAGGTAATTTTCTGATAGACCATATAGCTTTTTGCTTTTTAATTTCTCATTCGTGGTAAATTTTATCTTCTTTGAGACAAAGGGAGAAAAATTAGATTTGAGGGTTCTATTCATAAAATATAAGTGAGATAGAGTAATTTATTGCGATGGCATAAACTACTGAATAGCTTATTGCTTTTTGCATGGCTTTTGATGTTCCTTCAGCTCCTTCCTTTGCTGTCCATCCATAATATGTCACAAAAAGAGCATTAGATATACCTATTATACCGCACTTTAAAAACCCAATGAGTATATCTGTAATATCTCCCGATTTCTCCAAGCCATTCCATATCTCACCCCAAGAAACACCAAACAAATTCCCTGTCAAAAAGGCAGAAGAAAGAATACATACTGTGTTTGCTATGGGAAGGTAAAGCAATGTCGCAATCACAATAGCCCAGAACCTCGGGACAACAACAAAAAGAAATGAATCAAGCGGGAAAACTTCTATTGCGGTGAGAATACCTCTATCTTTCATAGATGCTATCTGAGAAGCAATTCTTGTTCCAGACCTTATAAGAACCTGTGAGCCAGCTACCATAGGTCCTATCTCACGCAGTATAGCCATACCCGAAAAATACGGGGATATAGATTCTGCTCCAACCACTTTAAGAGATATAATAAATTGAAGCCCTATGCTTGCTCCTATCGATACCCCGAAAATTAGAATAACCGGCAGAGATTCTACCATGATTTCACCAAGTATTCTCAAAAAATCAACAATATCAATTCGCGGTGTTTTTCTTATAACTCTGATGAGAAAAAGAAACATATCTCCTGCGGTTTTCATTTTTGATAGATTACGCTTGTTCTACTGATTTTTCCTCAACCTTTTTGATTATTTCTTCAGGATCTTGATTATCTGTGGCAAAGGATTCTATTTTCACTTTCAATTCAAGGTCTGGTAAAGATGGTATTTCAGGTGCAGATATGATTTGTGTTTTTATTCTCTCTTCTACAACCTTTGCATTTTTGAATTCAGTGTTTGGAAGCAAAAGTGCAAACCTATCTTGCGATATTCTTGCAGCAACATCATAAGCTCTTACCGATTTTCTCATTATAATAGCAATTGACTTTATTATATCTTCCCATATGATATATCCGAATTTCTCTATAATTTCTTTTGAATTTTCTATTTCAATTATAACGACAGCATAGTGTCTTTGAAATCTCTTCATTATAGATGTTTCTCTTTTTATGGCGGACTTGAAAAAACCAGAGTTGAAAAGTCCTGTCAAACTGTCAAGGGACTGCATAAGTTTTAGTTTGAGGACATAATCACTTCTCTGGCAAGCAGAAGAGATGTAATTCAGGAGAGAATTAAAGAACTCTTTTTCTTCTGGTATGAAAACTCTTTCCCTCTCCGCAACAAATTTTCCGTATACTATTTTCTCTCCTTCACGAATAGCAGATATTTCGTAAGCAATTATGTACTGCCCATTTTTTGTTATTACTTCTCCATCTTGAATTTTTTTGACCTCGTCTTCAGAAACAGATAACTCCTGAGAAAATTTTGCTTTCCCATCATAGAATATTGCACATTTTGAGTTCGTCTTCGTTCCAGCTATATCAACACATATTTGAAATATCTTCTCTTTATCGTATTCGTTCAGTATTGAACCTCCCACCTCTCTTATAGCACTGAGGAGGTCGTTTCTATATTTTATCTGAGCGTCCCTTCTCCTCAATCCTTTTATCATATTGTTGAATGTTTGAATGAGTTTGCCTATATCTCCTTTTGCTTCATATCTTATTTCGTACTCAAAGTTTCCCTTTTCCACTTCTTCCGAACCCTTTATAAGATGTAAAAGCGGTTTTCTTATGTAAGATAGAGAAAGGATAGCAAAGAAAACAAGTGAAATTCCTATCACAAAGATAATTCCTCTTGAAACATTTTTGGTTATCTTCTGGAGGAGAGATATTATGCTTTCATCTTGCGGGAATATGATGATTTTGAAATTTCCGAGTTCTACCTCTGCGTTGGAGATTATTGATTTTTTACTTTCTGATTTCTCTCCTTTTTTCAATATGATAGCATCTTTTGCTGAAAGCATATCAATCAGAGTCGGAATTAACCTCAGCTCTAATTTTTCTCCGACAGCGATTGAGCTACTTTTATCTTTTGAGAGCTGAAATGTGATCATGTAAGGACCATCTTTTGTATCAACAAAAATTGTTTGAGGGTTTTCTGACGGAAGATTTACTTTTTCTATTATATCTTTATTTGCTCTGATTATTTTGCCATCTTTATCTCCTACTCCTAAAAAGTCAAGTACAGTTTTTGCGAAGGGGTCATTAATTATTCCTTCGGGATTTTCAGAAAACCTTTCTAAAATAGTGGAGTGAGAGCTTTTTCTTCTCTCAATTATTACGAAAGCGCCTTCTTTAAGCCGGCTTATCTCATATTTTTCCCAATCCCTTATAAAGTTCTTCAGAGCTATAACACCAATAAAAAGTGAAGAGATGAGTATTGCAATAGAAAAAAGGAAAAAACCTAACGTGGTTTTTAACACAACAGGAGAATACTTGAATATCGCCCAGCTTAAGAGAGCTACGAAGAGTATTACAATAACTCCTGACCAAAGAAATAAATTCTGATTTATTTCAAGTATTTTGAATATCATCTTAAATTATACTTTAATGTTAAATCAAAGAATTTGTTTTAAATGAATGAACGAATAATATTAAATAATCTTTTTGAATTGAATTCTTATGGATTCCAAAAAGGACATATTGAAATTTAAGGGCAGAGTTATTGAGGCAAGCAGAGGTTTTTTCAGGGTTGAACTTGAAAACGGGAAAATCATTTTAGCATACCCATCTGGCAGTATGAAAAAAAATTATATAAAAATAGGAGTCGGTGATACTGTTGAAGTGGAGATTTCTCCGTATGATCTCACAAAAGGAAGAATTGTCTGGAGATATTCCGAACAGACAAAAAAAGAAGATTAGCTTATGAAGAAATACACAAGGTCATAAAGTTTTGAAAATTGAGTTTTGATATGCAAGCTGATTAAAAAAGGTTTTTATCATTTTATATTTGGGGTGAAGAATATATGAAAGTTAGGGCATCTGTAAAGAAAAGATGTGCAGATTGCAGAGTTATAAGAAGAAAAAACAGAGTGTACATAATTTGCAATAATCCAAAACATAAGCAAAGACAGGGGTAAAAAGATATGAGAATACTTGGAAGAGATATACTTGATAGAAAAAAAATAATACCCGGTCTATCTGATATATTCGGAATAGGGAACCACACAGCTTTCCAGATAGCTTCACTTGCTGGAATAAATTATCAGAAAAGAATAAAAGACCTCACAGAAGAAGATATTGCGAAGATAAACTCAGTAGTTGAAAGGTTAGGCATAAAACTTGAAGGGGACCTGCGAAGAGAAATATCAGAAAACATCCAGAGATTAAAAGATATAAAATGTTATAGAGGATTGAGACATATTGCGGGGTTGCCTGTAAGAGGACAAAGAACGCATTCGAATGCAAGAACCAGAAAAGGTCCAAGAAAACACAAAATACTTGCGAGAAAGAAAAAGAAAAAATAAAAAGGAGGGTAAAATATGGCTCAGAGAAAAAAGAAAATAAAGAAAGTTCCATATGCAATAGCTCATATAAATTCAACTTTCAATAACACTATTGTGTCGTTTACAGATCTTGATGGAAATGTGCTCTGCTGGGCATCTGGCGGTTCAATTGGCTTTAAGGGAACAAAAAAAGGAACTCCTTACGCTGCTGGAAGAGCAGCTTCAGAGGCAGCGAAGAAAGCAAAAACCATCTACGGAGTTGAAAAATGCGCTGTCTATGTCAAAGGAGCAGGTCCCGGAAGAGAAACCGCAATAAGAGCAATAGAAAACGAAGGAATAGAGATAGTCCTTATAAGAGATGTGACACCCATACCGCATAACGGATGTAGAGCCCCAGGAAGAAGAAGAGTATAAATAGAAACAAAATTTTCTGAATATTTACTTTCTTTTTGCAGCCCCCTCAAATTTTTAAATCTGTTTTCTCTTTCATAAAAGGAGGATAGTTATCAGATGGCTATAAAACAAAATGCTGTTTGCAGATATTGCAGAAGATATGGAATGAAACTCTATCTCAAAGGACAAAAATGCTATACTGGGAAGTGCCCTTTTGAAAGAAGACCGTTCCCACCAGGGCAACACGGAAGAACAAAAAGATTTGTAAGATTATCTGATTACGGAGTCAGATTATTTGAAAAACAAAAACTCAAAAAGTTTTACTTTATGAGGGAGGAGCAGTTCAGAAGGTTCTTTGAGATGGCTCTGAGAGCCCCAGGTAATACAGGTAATAAATTCATAGAACTGCTTGAAAGAAGATTAGATAATGTCGTATTCAGAGCTGGATTTGCCCTCTCAAGAAGAAACGCAAGACAACTTGTATCTCATGGTAAAATAAAAGTAAATGGCAAAAAGGTAGATATACCCTCATATCTCATTGATGTTGGAGATGAGATAGAACTTGTAGAAAAAGAGCTCCTGCCACAATCGCCCACAATAAAACCTCCATCGTGGATTGAAGTGAACTATGATGAAGCAAAAGCAAAAGTTATAAGGTTGCCAGAAAGAAAAGACCTTGACCTGAAAATAGACGAAAACCTTATCGTAGAATTCTATTCAAGATGAAGGAGGTCAATTAATCATGCCAAAGAAGGAGTTCACAGGAGTAGTGATTTCTGCTGGAAAAATGGATAAAACAGTAAAGGTTGCAGTTGAAAGAGTTTTCAAGCACCCAAAATACGGCAAATACATCAAGAAAGTAAAAAAGTACCTTGTTCACGACCCGGAAAATAAATGTAAAGAGGGAGATATAGTTATAATAAAGGAAGGAAGACCCTTTTCAAAGTTGAAAAGATTTTTTGTCTATAAAATAGTAGGACACAAATCATATATAAAAGAGAAGGAGAAAGAAGAAGGAGAAAAGGGAACCGAGATCTTGCAATCCGCAGCATAATTTTAAATAGAAAGACAGAAAGGAGGATTTATTTTTATGATACAGAGAGAAACAAAAGTTGAAGTTGCTGATAACTCTGGTGCAAAGTGGGGAAAATGTATAGGGATTCTTGGAGGGAGCGGGAAAAAATATGCATATATCGGAGATATAATCGTGATTGCGGTAAAAAGCGCCATACCCAACTCAAAAATATCCAAAGGTGATGTGAAAAGAGCAGTTGTCGTAAGAACAACAAAAGAAACAAGAAGAAAAGACGGCTCATACATAAGATTTGATGATAACGCTGTTGTTATAATAAACGATAAGGGAGAGCCAGAAGGAACAAGAGTGTTCGGACCCATACCGAGAGAAATAAGAGAAAAGGGATTTGTGAAAATAGCATCTCTTGCCCCCGAAATAGTGTAAAAATTTTGTGAGAGAAAGGAAGGTAAGCAAAAGTGCAGAAGATAAAAACAGGAGATATGGTCTTTGTGCTTACAGGTAAAGATAAAGGAAAATCAGGAAGAGTCATACGCGTTTTCCCGAAAGAACAAAGAGCAATCGTAGAAGGTATAAACAGATTGAAAAAGCACGCGAGACCAACTCCGCAATCACCTCAAGGCGGTATAATAGAAATATATGGAAAGATACATCTTTCAAACCTTATGCTCATATGCCCAAAATGCAAAAAACCTACAAGAGTAGGATTCAGAATACTTGACAATGGTAAAAAAATAAGATATTGTAAAAAGTGCCAAGATATAGTAGATGAGGTTTAGAAGATGAAAATGAAATTAATTTGAAAAACCTGCGGAGGTGAAAATACCATGAGTGAAATGGAATTATCGTATGGAAAAAAAGAAGACGAAAAAGGAAGATATATTCCGAGATTAAAAAAACACTACTTTGAATTTGTTGTCCCGAAAATGATGGAGATTTTCAAGTACGAAAATCCACTGCAAGTTCCACGAATTTACAAAATAGTTGTGAATATGGGAGTTGGGAAGTGGAGAAACGAGTCCGGCTACATAGAGGAGGCGATGCAGGACCTCTCTCTTATAACAGGTCAAAAGCCCGCCATAAGAAGAGCAAGAAAATCAATAGCTGGATTTCAGCTCAAAAAAGGAGATATATCAGGTCTTATCGTAACACTGCGAAATAATATGATGTATGATTTCTTTGATCGTCTGATAAACGTAGCTATGCCACGAGCAAAAGATTTCAAAGGTTTTTACTCAAGCGGATTTGATGGAAGAGGGAACTACAATATAGGAATAAGGGAACACACAATTTTCCCGGAAGTTCCCTATGCAAAAATAAAGTACGTAAAAGGAATGAACATAACAATAGTTACAACTGCTGATAATGACCGCGAAGCGAAGGAACTTCTGAAACTTATGGGAATGCCGTTCAGAGATTAAGCTCAAAAGCCAAATTCAAAATATTTCTTAAAATTTCAGTCCTCACTTTTTTATGATAAAATTTCAATAGATATAGCTGATGAATGAAAAAGAAATATTTGAAGAAGTCCATGAAAAGATAGAAGAACTAAAAAATGGCAAATCTCTGCCCGAGTATTTCAGTCCGCTCAAACGCAGAAAAACGAAGAAAATAAAGGTCGGAAGCGTTTATGTAGGAGGTGACGCTCCAATATCTGTTCAGACAATGACAAAAACTCCAACAGAAGATGTAGAAGCACTTTTGAAAGAACTTAAAGAAATTGAAGATGTAGGAGCAGACATAGTCAGAATATCCGTTCCTGACGAAAAATCTGTTATATCACTTGCAAAGGTAAGAGATAAGGTGAAGATTCCTATTGTAGCAGATATACATTTTGGTCCGCGTCCAGCTATTTTGGTTCTTCAAGATGGACTTGCAGATTGCATAAGGATAAATCCGGGAAACATAAAGGTTTCTGGGCTTGAGCATCTTGAAAAAATAGTTGAGCTTGCAAAAGAAAAGAACATACCTATTCGTGTGGGAGTTAATGCTGGGTCGCTTGAAAAACCTATCTTGCAAAGGTATGGTAAGCCAACACCAGAAGCTCTATGTGAGAGTGCTCTGTTTAATGTAAAATTAATAGAAAAGATGGGATATTACAATATGAAGGTTTCGCTCAAATCTTCTTCACCATACGATACCATAAAAGCTTATCTTCTATTTTCACAGGTTAGTGATTATCCTCTGCACGTTGGAGTCACTGAGGCGGGAACTCGTCTTTCCGGAACAGCAAGGTCTGCAGTTGCGCTTGGAATACTCCTTTGGCTTGGAGTTGGAGATACTATACGGGTCTCTCTCGCAGCTCCTGCTGTTGATGAAGTCATAGTCGGAAAAAGAATTTTAGAATCGCTCGGAATAAGAGAAGAAGAAGGTAAAGTTGTAGCATGTCCGACATGCGCAAGAACTCAAATAGATGTAATAGCAATAGCAGAAGAAATAGAAAAAGAACTTATCATCTCTAAGATAAAAAGTTCCGTTGCAGTTATGGGCTGCGTTGTAAATGGACCCGGTGAGTCATACATAGCAGATTTCGGAGTCGTAGGAGGGGGAACCTCTGCGGTTTTCTATGTAGATGGAAAACCAGTGATCAAATCTGGGAAAGATACAAAAGAGATAATACAAAAACTCAAAGAGCTTATTCTTTCTCAAAGTAAATGATAAATGATGTTCTTAAGTATAGCTAATCCGAGTTTTTTCTTCGGGCTCTGATTTTCTCTTTTTTCTTTCTTTTCTCTGTTTGGGAATTTTACTTTCAAAGTATGAACAATCTATCTTTATTATTTCTGGTTTTATAAAAGTGTTGAGTTTTGAGCAGAACATAGAACCGTCTTTCGATTCTGTCATAAAAGCGCAGAAAATACACGAGGCAATTGGCTTTGCTAAATTATTTTCTACCATCTTTGATAAGATAAGAAGCAGGGAAAGCAATATATCATTCTTCTTTTCTTTTTCAATTTTTCCGATGGCTTTTCTTATATCTTTTGCGTACCCCGAAATCTCTACAGACATTTGAACACCCTTTGGAGTTAGAGAAAGGATGTGAGACCTTCTGTTTTGTGGGTTTACCGACTTTTCTACTAAACCTTTTTCAATCAGGTTATCAACCGCTCTTGAAATTGTAGGTTTTGAGACACCAAGTTCCTCAGCAATAAAACTTATGTTTTTTCTCCCCTCCGGTGAGAACAGAAGATGAAGGATAATCTGCCCCTGTGTTTCGGTTATACCGTATTTTTTCGCCTTCTCCCATAGCTTCGCCTTCATTATCTTTGATATCTTATCTATAAGCGTTATTATCTTGCTCTCGGATTCATATTCATATAAAATGGGATTAAAAGGATTCTCCTCAACACCTGTTCCTATTTGAACCTTATCTTCACTCATAGCAAAAATTAGCTTTTGATAAATTTAACTATTCTAACTATTAGATAAATTAATTTATTTTATAAAATTTTCTTGAATTTTTACTTTATTTTTGCCCAAATTTTAGCACCATTAACCGAACTTTTATATCCCTTACACAAGAAATTAAATCAAGAAAAGTCAAAATAAATCCGAAAAAAGTAAAATTTATATAGGGTATGCCTCTGCCTCCAAAAGATGTGAAAATCCTTGTGGTAGATGACCAACCCATGATAAGAAACATAATAAAAGACATATTATCTAAGCTTGGATACACAAATGTGAAAGATGCAGAAAATGGAATTCAAGCTCTTGAAAAGCTGAAAGCAGAAAAATTTGACATAGTGTTTTTAGATTGGAATATGCCCGTTATGCAGGGAATAGATGTTCTGCGTGAGTTAAGAAAAATGCCAGCTTATAAAGACACCCCGGTCATAATGGTAACCGCAGAGGCAGAAAAAGAAAAAGTCATAGCTGCAATACAAGAAGGAGTAACAAATTACATAGTAAAGCCATTCAAACCCGGCACACTTAAAGATAAACTCGCTGAATCATGGAAAGAAAAAACTGAATAGCAAAATATCTCAAAAATCTTTTCAGCTCTGCAATTTTATAGAATTTCTCGCCTAAAATATTTCAAATATGACCGCTAACTACATAGTTCCACCTATTTTCCTGAAAAAAGAAGGAAAGATAATTTTGGGACTTGAAAGGTTAGAAAAAATTCTTGTGTATTTTGGAAATCCTCAGAAAAGGTTTTTATCTATCACGATCGCTGGAACAGTAGGGAAAGGTCAGATCACAACTCAAATTGCATTTGAGCTTTCTCGTTTTCTGAAAGTCGGACTTTACACCTCTCCGCACCTTGAAAGGTTCTCAGAAAGAATAAAAATTGTTTCTGATATGAAAGAGGAAGAGATTTCAGGAGAAGATTTATACGATTTTTCTTATCTTGTTTCAGAGGCGGAAGAAAAGTTAGGTGTTGAGCTCACATATTTTGAGCATGCTACTGCGGTAGCTTTTCTGTATTTTGCCGAAAAGAAAGTAGATTTCGCCTGTCTTGAGATAGGTCTTGGAGGAAGGCTTGACGCGGTTTCGCTCGCACGCTCCCCCATTGCGGTAATATCACGAATTGACTTTGACCATGAAGAACTTCTTGGAAACACTCTTTTCTCAATCGCACTTGAAAAAGCTCTCTGCGTACCCCCTGAATCAACACGCATAACAATACATAAAGAAGGTGAAGAGCAGTTTTCAGCAATAAGCTCTGTATCAAAAGGAGAAATAATAAATGACTTTTCATATTCGCTTGATAACATAGAAAAACATCACTTTTACGAAAAGTTCTCAATAAGAATAAGCGAAAGGAAATATGGGGAAGTTTTCACCGATTTTTTCGGCATCAGACCTTTTGTTGAAAATGCGGTTCTATCTTCTTTCGCCTCTTTCTTCGTTCTCAAAAACTTCTTCGGAAAAGAAAAAAGAGATTTCTCATACGATATAAGAAGAGTCAAAGGCAGATTTGAAGTTTTTCAAAACATCATATACGATGGAGGTCATAATCCTATTTCTGCAAAATGCTTATTTTTATCACTGCCCGATGACAAGTTCAACTTCCTCGTTTCATTCAAAAAAGATAAAAAATGGAAAAGATTTTTAGATATACTCTCCCCGAAAATCAAAAACCTCTACATAACCCGCTACCCAGATGAAGGATGGGAAGAAGAAGATAAAATATACCATTTTGCAAAATCAAAAGGAATTAACGCTTACAAAATACCGTATGAAGAGATAGTTGATTTTGCTACCGCTTTATCTGAAAAAGAACCACTTGTGATAACAGGAACATTTTATTTGTACCCCGCATTTGCGACAATAAAGAAAAACATGATGAAAGAGAAAAAACCCTGAACATTTTTGCTATCGCCAAAATTAATTTTCTCACTTTCTCAGTATATTTGTTCTTTCAAGAATGAGCTTATATTCTATTGAGTCCATAAGAGCTTTCCACGATGCCTGAATTATGTTCTCTGAAACACCTACCGTTCCCCATCTTCTTTTCTTATCTCCTGACTCTATAAAGACCCTCACTTTTGCTCCAGTGCCTTGACTTCCAGATACCACTCTCACCCTGAAATCTGTGAGTTCTATCTCTTTTATTTCAGGGAAGAACTTTTCAAGGGCTTTTCGCAGTGCCTTATCAAGAGCATTTACAGGACCATTTCCATCAGATGCGGTGTGCTCTCTTATACCATCTACCGATAATCTAACTGTTGCTTGACAATGTATATCGCTTCCCGATTTTTTCCCTTCTTCGTTTTCCGCTCTGTATATAAGAACGGTGAAGCTTTCAAAATCAAAAAATTTCGGTTTTTTCCCGAGCTCCTCAAGAATAAGGATATACAAAGAAGCGTCCGCCATTTCAAAATCATACCCTTCCTTCTCAAGGTGCTTTATCTTTTCAAGTATTCTTTTAGCGACCTTCTCATCTGGTTCAAAACCAAGTTCTTCAAGTTTGAGTTTTATGGCGGTTTTTCCTGCAAGGTCTGAAACCAAAATCTTTCTCTTATTTCCAACAAGCTCGGGGTTCATATGCTCATAAGAAGAAATCTCTTTTGAAATGGCGTCAATATGAACACCCCCCTTGTGAGCAAAAGCCGATTCTCCAACAAATGGCTGATTTTTCGGAGGAGAGAAATTTGATAACTCCCATATAATATCTGATACCTCTTTCAGTTTTGAAACATCTGGCGATATGTCAAACCCCATCTTGAACTTCAAGATAGGGATTATTGATGTTAAATTTGCGTTTCCACATCTTTCTCCAAGTCCGTTTATTGTGCCTTGAACTTGTGTGACACCCACTCTTACTGCTTCAATAGAGTTTATAACGGCAAGGTCAAGGTCGTTGTGAACATGAATTCCGAATTTGATCTCTGGAAAAAGCCCGATAACCTCTTCAATTGTCTCTCTTACAAACCAAGGGAGAGAACCACCATTAGTATCACACAGAACAATCCAGTCAGCTCCGCCTTCAATAGCGCTTTCAATGCATTTTATAGCGTAGGTTTTATTGTATCTGAAACCATCAAAAAAATGCTCGGCATCAAATATAACTTCTCTCCCTTCACCTTTCAAAAACTTTACAGAATCCTTTATCATTCTCAGGTTCTCTTCAAGTGTTGTTCTGAGAACTTTTTCAACATGCAGAGTCCATGATTTTCCGTATATGGTTATAGTAGGAGTATCGGCAGAAACGAGCTTTATAAGTTGTTCGTCAGTTTCTGCTTTTTTTCCCTGCCTGCAAGTTGAGCCGAAGGCGACAAGCTTTGCTTTTTTCAATTTCTCTCCACGCATCAGTTTGAAGAACTCTTCATCTTTCGGATTAGACCCTGGCCAGCCCCCTTCAATATAGTCAACCCCAAAATCGTCAAGAACCTTTGCTATTTTCAATTTATCTTCAAGAGTCCATGAGTAGCCCAGACCCTGGGAGCCATCTCTCAGTGTTGTATCATAAATGAAAATTTTTCTTCTTTCTCCACTATTTTTCTCATCTGGACTTGATTTTTTTTCCATAAAATTTTATTTTAACCTTGAACACAGAAGTTAAGCGTTTTTTCAGAATTCCAAAACCATAACAAGAGATATTCCTCACGAATTTTTCCCTTTCTTTGTTCAGATTTTCAAATCAACACTGCACCAATTTCAGAATGTCTAATATCTATTTCACTTTACTTGTAGCTATATAGAAATAAACCTCACTTATTTTTCTGTGTATCTTTTTTGCAAGTTCTATGTTGCCCTGCAATTTGGCAAGAACATATCTTTGGTATAAAGAATCAAGTATTTTTGATTCAAAGAACCTTGGAGATATAGAATCTATAAGAATAACCAGAAAACCAAAAAAGAAAGAGCCGATCACCAAAGACAAAGGAATAATAAGGAGAGGGTTCAAAGACAGGACAAAGTTTTTCATTTCACATGCCATAGCGAAGTTCTTTTTGTACCCGAAAATTATGAAGGACAAAAACTCGCCCGCCTTACCTAATCCGCAGATAGCAAAAGGGAAGATAAAACCAAAGATCGCTATTGATATAAGAAGTGGAATTAGACCATAGCTCTGCACTATGGATTCAAATATTATTTTTGTTCTGCTTTTCATCATAGAGTCACCTCCTTTTTTTCTAATCCTATAAAATATCACCCCGTAATTTCCCCGTTATTTGAGCAAGCCGAACATCAAACCCCGTTTTTATTCACTCCCGCTTTGAACCCCGTTAATTGATTAAGTTTTGACCACGAAATGATTCTACTGAAACTTACTTTTTCATATATATATTAGTACTTTTTGCATGCAAAGTCAAAATTTTGTGAAATTGTTAGTAAAAGCAAATTTAAGCACAAGCAACAGATGAAATGAATAAATTTGAAATAAAATAAGGTTGGAAAATGAGAATTAAAATGAGATTATATGATGTCGGGTAAAGATGGTTCAGAAGTAGCTATATCTCAAAATCCCGCAACAGAAGAAATAATTGCAGAACACAGATACGAAACAAAAGATGAAGCGATAAAAAAGATAGAGCTTTTGAGAGAGAAATTTCTGGAATGGAGAAAAAAGCCGATAGAGGAAAGATGCGAGGTGATAAGGAAGATTGGAGAAGACCTGATGAGGAACAAAAGAGAGTATGCAGAACTTATCACAAGTGAGATGGGCAAACCTATATCTCAGGCGGAGAGCGAGGTAGAAAAATGCGCAAACACTTGCTACTTTTTCGCACAAAACGCAAAAAAATTTCTTGAACCGGAATATGTGAAGACAGAAGCAGATGAAAGCTATGTTGAGTTTGACCCTCTTGGAGTAATACTTGCTATAATGCCGTGGAATTTTCCATTCTGGCAGGTGATAAGATGTGCAATTCCCGCAATAGCTGCTGGGAATGTTGTTGCTCTCAAACACGCTCCGAACACCTTTTTGTGTTCAAAAAAAATCCAAGAGATATTCTCAAGATACGAAGATGGAATACTCATAAGCATATTTTTGAAGGAAAAAGATGTGAGAGATATCATACATCTTGTTCAGGGAGTATCTTTAACCGGAAGTGTGAGAGCGGGAGAGGCGGTCGGAGAAATAGCAGGTAAAAACATAAAGCCGGTTGTCCTTGAACTCGGCGGGAGCGACCCCTTTATTGTGTTTGAAGATGCAGATATTGAAAAAGCAATAGAGACAGGTGTAAGAGCAAGAATAATAAACTCAGGTCAAAGCTGTATAGCAGCAAAAAGATTTATAGTCCACGAAAAAATATATGACGAGTTCGTAAAAGGTGTAAAAGAGAGAATAAGAAAAATAAAAATAGGCAATCCCATGGAAAATGTAGATATAGGTCCGATAGCGAGAAGGGATCTTCTTGAAAATGCTCTGCGAATAGTGAGAGAAACAGAGAAAGCCGGCGCAAAAGTTGAAGGCGGAAGAAGAATAACCGAGGTAGGATTTTTCTTCTCACCTGCAATAATAGAGGGGGCAGATTTTAGCTCTCCCGTTTTCAAAGAAGAAACATTTGCTCCAATAATGCCGATTTTCAAATTCAGAACAGAAGAGGAAGCAATTGAACTTGCGAATAAAACTGAATTCGGTCTTGGCGCTGTTATATTCACAAAAAACATTCAAAGAGCAAAGGAGATAGCAAAGTTCATTGAAGCCGGGAATGTTTTTATAAATCAGATGGTAAGAAGCGACCCGAGATTACCCTTTGGCGGAGTTAAAAAATCTGGAATAGGAAGAGAGCTCGGAAGGTACGGTATTCTTGAATTCGTAAACATAAAATCTGTATCAATCCTCTATCAATAGAGCAAATATGATAAAGCTGAAAAGAATTTACGAGAAGCCAGAAAAAGACGATGGTTTTAGAATATTAGTTGAACGGCTTTGGGTCATAAAAAAGAGAGATGGCAAGAATTTAAAAAGAGATATAAAATTGAGGTTTTAAAAGATATATGAGCAGGCAAAATAAAACCTCAGAATTTACTCGGCTACCTTCTCCCTACTACAACTTATCTATCTTTGCTGCTAAAATAAAATCATTCTCATGAAGTCCCTTTATTGCATGAGTCCATAACTCTACTTCAACTTTATTGTAAAAAATATAAATATCTGGATGATGTCCTTCTTGCTCTGCTATTTCTGCAACCTTATTGACAAATTCGATAGCTTCCCTAAAATCCTTGAATTTAAATCTTTTTTTTATTCTATGTGGTTTCCCTTCCTCTCTTATTAGTTCCCAACCGTCAATTTCTTTTATGTATTTTTCTTCTTCTTCATCGCTCAGCGGAAGAACTCCGCCTTCGCACGGAACACAACGCTTTTTAGTAAGATCCATAGTTTAATTTTAATTAAGGCAAAGAAAAATTTATTAGTTTTAGTTCTATAAATTCCACTTGCTATTAAAATTTGTTTATGGAGAAAAAAAAGAACGAAAAAATTTCAGATAACATTCCATCAAAAGCAGACGGAATAAGTTTATCAGGGCTGAACCTCAAAGAGTTCTACAACATAAATGATATAAAAATAGATGAAGATTTTTATAGAGAAAATCTTGGAGACCCAGGGGAATATCCGTTCGCCCGCGGGATACACAAAAACATGTATAGAGGCAAGATATGGACAATAAGACAGTTTTCCGGATTTGGAAGAGCAGAAGATACCAACAGAAGATGGAAATTTCTACTCTCACAAGGGCAAACCGGTCTATCGACTGCGTTTGACATGCCAACTCTAATGGGGCTTGATTCAGATTCTCCTCTTGCAGAAGGAGAAGTTGGAGTAGAGGGAGTGGCAATAGATACACTTGCTGACCTTGAAAAGCTTTTTGATGGAATCCCACTTGAAAAAATTTCTGTTTCTTTCACCATCAACGCCCCAGCAATATGGCTCTACTCAATGTATGTGTTTCTGGCAGAAAAAAGAGGAGTAGATACAAGATCGCTCAGAGGAACAATCCAGAATGATATTTTGAAAGAGTATCACGCACAGAACGAGTGGATTTTTCCACCGGAACCATCAGTGAAACTTATTGTTGATATGTTTGAGTACTCAAAAGATCACACTCCGAAGTTCAACATAATTTCTGTTTCTGGATACCACATAAGAGAAGCGGGCTCAGACGCTGTTCAAGAGCTTGCTTTCACACTTGCCGATGGTTTTGCTTATGTTGAGGCGGGAATCCGGAGAGGACTTGATGTAGATGAGTTTGCTCCGATGATATCTTTTTTCTTCAACTGCCACATTGATTTTTTTGAGGAGATAGCAAAGTTCAGGGCAGCAAGGAGAATTTGGGCAAGATATATGAGAGAAAGGTATAAAGCGAAAAATCCGCGCTCTATGATGCTTCGTTTTCACACTCAAACAGCAGGATGCTCTCTTACCGCTCAGCAACCCGAGGTAAATATAATAAGAACTACTATTGAGGCACTCGCAGCAGTTTTAGGGGGGACACAATCTCTGCATACAAACTCATTTGACGAAGCAATTTGCCTTCCATCTGAACTTGCAGCAAGAATAGCTGTGAGAACTCAACAGGTCATAGCTTACGAAACAGGAGTCGCAAATGTTGCTGACCCACTCGGTGGTTCATTTTTCGTAGAATCACTCACAAACAAGATTGAAGAAGAAGCAGAAAAATATCTCCAAAAAATACTTGAAATGGGCAATGGTTCATTCTACTATGGAGTTATAGAAGGTATAAAGTCCGGATTTTTCAGAAAAGAGATAGCAAGAGCATCTTTTGAGTTCCAGAGCAAAGTTGAAAGAGGAGAGAGAATAATAGTCGGAGTAAATGCATTTCAAGATGAAGAAGGAGGAAAATTTGAGTTTCCGAAGTTCAAAATTCCTCCGTCGTGCGAAGAAGAACAGAAAAAGTTCCTTAAAGAAATAAAAGCAAAAAGAGATGGGAGGGCGGTTCTGAGAGCTCTTGATGAGTTAAGGTCAGCGGTAAAGAAAGGTAAAAATCTCATACCATATATAAAAAATGCTGTAAAGGAGTATGCAACAGAAGAGGAGATAATGAATACGATGAAAGAGGTATGGGGAGAATTTACAGAACTCAAATCATTCTGATAAATGAGCAAAAATGAGATAAATTATACTGATAAAGAGCAAAAAACTCCTTTCCTGAAAAGCAAAAGGGCGTTTTTTCTTGTCGTAACACTTGCATCGGTATCTCTGCTCACTGTTGTTTTGACACAGATGACCTCAAACATTTCACAATCTGCAATAATTTTAGGTAATATAAAAAATACAGTAGTAGCTGATTCGGTCTGCGATTCTGCTCTTGAAATAGTCAAAGAAATACTCAAAGACGACAGAGCAAAAGGCAGAGTCGATTACTACTCAGAGGACTTCTCTTCACAAGATGAACTTTGGTCAAAAACATATATACTGCCAGTAGATGTCATTTACGGTAGGGTAAGGGCTATCATAACAGATGAGAACGCAAAAATAAATTTAAATGCTCTTGTAGATAGTCAAGGTAAGGCGGATGCTCCCGCAAGACAGAGCTACCTGAAAGCTTTTCAAAAGTTCCTCAAAATAATGAAAGTAGATGAAAGATTAGCTGGATACATTCTTGATTGGATTGACTTTGACTCAGAGGGCATGTTTGAAAGCGGATTTGCCGAAATTATTCCGAGAAACTGGTTTATACCCTTTCCAGAAGAATTAGTTCAGATAAGCAACTCGGTCGGCATAAATATAAGCAATCTTATGCTTGAATATTTTGAAGGGAGACCGGATGCCACGGGGTCGCCATACATAACTTTTTGGCCTTATGCGGGAGCAATTAAAATAAATATAAATACCGCACCAAAAGAAGTCATAGCATCATTCATAGATAAAGACGATGCTATTGACATAGCAGATAAAATAGTCAAAGAAAGAAAAGGAAATCCTTTCAAAAGTTTTTCTGAGTTTATGGCTTTTTTATCTAAGTTGGTTCCGGTTTCTCCCGAAAATTTTTTCAATTTGAGACCAGAGATGATTTTTGACATAGGTTCAGATATATTTTCAGTGAAAATATTCTGTGAATCAGGAGGAGTTCAAAGCGGAATACAAGCTGTAATCTCAAAAGATGATGGAGAAATATTATTTTTCAGGAGGTTCTGAAAGAGCAAGGGGTGAGATTTAAAAACTTTTTATATATTGCAAATCTGAAAGTTTATTGCTTACTTTTTGATTTATGCAAAGACCGGCGGGAATAATTTCTATTCCGAAGATACCAGAGCTAAAAAACAGATTGCTTTTCACTCTTGCTATGCTTACCATATATCGTATAGGTATTTTTATACCTATACCTGGTGTAGATGTTCAGGCGTTGAAGGAATTTTTTGCAAGGGCGGAAGGGACACTTCTTGGTTTGTTTAATCTTTTTTCAGGTGGAGCGATGGAAAACGCGTCTATATTCGCACTTGGAGTGATGCCATATATAACATCATCGATCATTATGGAAGTTCTGAGCTCTGTCTTCCCGAGATTGCAGGAGCTGAAAAAGCAAGGGGAACTCGGCAGGCAGAAAATAAACCAGTACACACGTTATCTCACCGTGGTATTGAGTTTCTTTCAGGGAGCTTTCTGGGCTCTTTCACTTGAAAGAAGCACTCTTGGCGCTGGCGCACTCGCACTTGAAGGAGGAATATTTTTCAGAATTTCAACAGGAATAATCTTATCTTTCGGAACGATGGCTCTATTGTGGTTAGGAGAACAGATAACCAAAAAAGGAATTGGCAACGGTGTCTCTCTCATAATATTCACGGGAATAATTGCGAGAATTCCAGGTTCAATCGGAAATGTTATAACACTCCTGAAACTTGGTGAGATAGAACCTATGAAACTTATGATTGGGCTTTCTATAATGATTCTTGTCGTCGGTCTTATAGTTTATATTGAAGCTTCTTACAGGAAAATTCCTATTCAATATGCAACTCGTATAATGGGAAGGAAAATCGCAGGAGGGGTATCATCTTACCTTCCTATAAAACTTAACATTTCTGGTGTTATACCTCCGATATTTGCTTCTTCAATATTGATGTTCCCACTTACGATTGCTACATTCTCTCAAAATGAAATAGCGCAGAAAGTGGCAATGTTCCTCAACCCTCTATCGGTAGGGTACAACATAATTTACTTTATTCTTATTATCTTTTTCGCTTTCTTTTATACGGGAATAATTTTCAACCCATACGACATAGCTGAAAATTTGCAGAAAGCCGGAGCGTTCATCCCGGGGGTAAGACCAGGGCAACAAACCGCTGAATACCTTGATAAAATCATAACAAGATTGACATTTTTCGGTGGAATATATGTTGGTTTGATATGTGTTCTGCCAACATTCTTTATAGGCGCTATGAACTTACCTTTCAGCTTCGGAGGAACCTCACTCCTTATAGTCATCGGAGTAGCAATGGATACAATAAGACAAATTGAATCAATACTATTTATGTCAAGCTATGAAGGACTATTTGGCAAAGAACCTCTGGTAAGAGGAAGAACAGCATACTGATAGAAGAAAGCGGAAATTTTCACTTATGGTAGATTCGCACGCACACATTCACATGATTTCAAAAAACACCGATGAAGTCATAGAAAGGGCAAAAAAAGAGGGAGTAAAATATATTTTGTGTCCTTCAACATCTTTTGAAGATATTGAAGCCGTTATTTCGCTATCTCAAAGGTATGAAATCGTTTATTCGGCAATCGGCATTCATCCCCTGTATGCCGAAAACCTTGATTATTCTGACCTCAACAGATTAGAGAGAGAGATTTTGAATTTTGCAGAACATAGAAAACTTGTAGCAATAGGTGAAACTGGACTTGACTTTCAGAAAGGGAAAAATATCAAAAAACAGATAGAGTTTTTCAGAAAGCAGATTGAAATTGCGGAGAAGATTTCAAAACCTGTCATCATTCACACACGCGGAGAAAAAGATGGCAAATCTGCTTTCTCTGTGGCTTACGAAATATTGAAAGATTTTAAGGTCTCTGCTGTTTTTCACTGCTTCAGCTGGGGGAAAGAAGAAATGCACAAAGCATTTGAGAAAAATTTTCTCATATCTTTTTCGGGAAACATAACATTTGACAGAAAACTTGACGAAGTGATAAAGCAAGCAGATATGAGCAGAATTCTTGCTGAAACCGATTCCCCTTTTCTGACTCCCAAACCTTTCAGGGGCAAAGATCAAAATGAACCGTCTTATGTCAGATTCGTTTTCAAAAAAATATCTGAAATAAAAGAAAAAGATATAGAAGAAATTTCCTGCAAGATAACCGAGAACTTTGAAGAAATTTTCCTGAAAAAATGAACAAATATAAGTTAGTTTTTATTTTCTTCTTGAAATAAGGAGGTTTGCTAAAATGAAGGGGCTGAAACACACAGCATTTTTGGTATTTATTTTTGCTTTTGCGGGGAAAACATTCGGCGAAGATATGCTTCAGCTTGCGAACCAAAAAGGTTGTCTTGCATGCCACCAGATAGATAAAAAAGTCGTAGGTCCAGCATGGCTTGATATATCGAAAAAATACACTGAAAAAGATATACCTCAGCTTGTAAACTCTGTTCTCAACGGCTCAATGGGTAAGTGGGGGCAAGTTCCCATGCCAGCAAATAAAGGTATAGTTACCGAAGAAGAAGCTAAAAAACTTGTCACATGGATAATTTCTCTGAAAAATCAGCAGCCAAAAACACAAAAGAAATAAAGCCATAAGTGGATTTAATTTTCAGAATACTTCAGCTCTGATTTATCTCCTGTAATCCTTCTTTTATTCTTTTTATTCCTTCTATTATTTTTGATTCTGAGAGGGCAAAAGATAATCTTATGAATCCTTCTGCGCCGAATCCCGAGCCGGGGATAACAAGGACTTTCTTTTTATTGAGCAGAAAATCGCTCAATTCATCTGTGTTTTTGACCTTCTTACCTAAAAACTGTGATACATCAGGGAAAATATAAAAGGCACCTTTTGGTTTTACAACTTTGAGCCCCATCTCAACAAGTAAGCCATAGATAAGATCTCTTCTTTTTCTGAACTCTTCTGTTGTTTCTCTGACAAATTTTTGTGGTTCTTCTTCAAGCGCCGAAAGTGAAGCATATTGCGAGATAGTTGTGGGATTTGAAGTTGTCTGGCTCTGAACTTTTTTCATAGCGGAGATAATTTTCTCAGGTCCGAAAGCAAACCCTATTCGCCAGCCGGTCATAGAATATGTTTTCGACATACCCCAGATGACAACAGTTCTATCCTTGAGAAATTTCGCAAAACTTTCAAACTCTCCATCATAAACCATAGTCCCATATATTTCATCAGATATGACGAAAATGTCTTTGTCTCTTATGGCTTGTGCTATTTCTTTGAAGGTTTCGGGAGAGGCAACAGAACCAGTAGGATTGCAGGGAAAATTCAAAATTATAAGCTTTGTTCTCTCACTTATACTTTTTGCTATGTCATCTGGTATTGGCTCAAAATCGTTTTCAGGTTTTGTCTCAACAATTTTCGGTTTACCTCCAACCATCTTTATCATATCAATGTATGAGACCCAGTAAGGAGAAAGTACTATGACTTCGTCTCCATCATCTACGAGAGAAAAGAGAGCTTCATAAATAGCCATTTTCGCTCCCGGAGTTACTATAACTTCCCCGATATCGTATTTTACCCCGAAAAAATCGTAAAATCTTTTTACTGCTGACCTTTTGAGTTCTGGTATTCCATCCACTGCAGTGTATTTTGTTTTTCCGAGGTCTATTGCTTTTTTTCCCCCTTCGCTTGCGGAGTGCGGTGTAGGAAAATCTGGCTCACCTGCCCCGAAAGAAATTATATCCTCACCCTTTGATATAAGCTCTTTTGCCTTCGCATCAAGAGATAGTGTCGGAGACGGCTTTATCTCCTCAACCCTTCTTGAAAGCTTCATAACAGAAAAGAAATTTCAAAAAATCCAGAAAAGTTTTATAATTGTCAGAAATAAATAAATTTTGATGAAGGAGGTAGAAAACAGGATGAGAAACGGAAAAAAAGTTTTTGACCAGAGTTTGGGAGAAAAAATCAAGAGGGAGTTGAACCTTCCAATTCTCCCAACGACATCTGTTGGAAGTTTGCCAAAACCCAACTATATAAAAGAAGCGAGAAGAAATAAACTATCTCCATCTGAACTCAGAAAGCTTGAAGATAAAGCAACAGAATACTGGGTCACATTCCAAGATGAAATAGGAATAGATGTGATAGTTGACGGAGAGGTTTATAGGGGAGATATGGTCACATATTTTGCTGAAAACCTTGATGGCTTCAAAATGAGCGGACTTGTTCGTTCTTATGGCAACAGATACTATATAAAACCAAGAATAGTCGGGAAAATAAAATGGAAAAAACCTATCACAGTTGATAGATGGAAATTCGCTCAATCTCTGACGAAAAAACCGGTAAAGGGAATGATAACCGGTCCCTACACTATGATGGATTGGTCGTTTGATGAGTATTATGGTAGCAGAGAAAAGGTTTGTTTTGCTTTTGCAAAAGAGTTGAGAAAAGAAGTTGAAGCGTTATATGAGGCAGGAGCAAAAATAATACAGATAGATGAACCTGCTATCTCTACAAGACCGCATGAGTTCAAAATAGCCCAAGAAGCTCTTTACATAATGACAGAAGGAATACCAGCTTATTTTATAACTCATATATGCTATGGTGCTTTCGAGTTTGTCTATCCTGATATACTCTCTCTACCAGTACATAACATAGACCTTGAGATGTCAAACTCGGAGCTTGACCTTGTGGAACTTTTCAAAAAGCATCCCTTCACAAAAGACATATCTTTTGGAGTAGTAGATTCACACTCTCATGCGGTTGAGGATGTTGAGCTCATAAAGCAGAGAATAAGAAAAGCGCTTGAGGTTCTTTCAGTAAATCAGCTCTGGATTGACCCTGACTGCGGTCTTAAAACAAGAACAGAAGAAGAAGCAAAAGGAAAGTTGCAGAACATGGTAAAAGCAACACAGGAGATAAGAAAAGAACTTCAAGAAAAAGGAATAGAAATTTTTCCTGTAAGCTGAAATTTGAGCTATCAAGCTTGCGCGATTTTAAATCCTGCTGTTTTTTTCGGTTTCAGTTGAGAATTTTTCTGTAAGCTTTTTTACTTTAAACCTTCTTCTTCGCCTTTTCAATTATTTTATCGTACGACCAACCATCAACACCCAACACTGGACCAGCACCTTCTCCGTCAAGCCGGTTGAATTGTCCTTGCGCCCTCACACATATAAAAACCAAATTACTCTGTGAGCTATCAGGATTTCTCACCCCTCTTTTTACTTTCGGTTCAACCCTGACTATATAACCTTCCCTGACTTTTATCACTTTATCACCTATCATCATCTCTCCTTCCCCTTCAAGAAAAATATAAACTTCTTCGTGATACCTGTGAACATGAAGATATGGATTCACATAGCCGGGTTTCAGAACATTTATAGATACATCCATAGTTTTGAGATTGAGATAATCTCCGAGGAAGAACTTTCCTTTTGTCGTGGGGAAAAGAGAGCTGAATTTTTTATTTGCGAGCTCAGAGATTTTTCCGATGTCTATAATCTCCCATTTTTCGCTCTTTTCAATTTCTTTGAGAGAATCCATATTAGTAAATTTAGCAATTTGTTTGAGAACTATCTTATAAGAGAGAACAATCTTTCTTTTCTTATGGTTTTAGCTGAGCCATCCCATGAAAAGTAGATGAGAAAAGCTTTTCCTTTTATGTTTTCTATTGGAACAGGACCCCAGAACCTTGAATCGTTTGACTCATCTCGGTTATCGCCCATAACAAAAACATATCCTTCTGGAACTTTGAAAGGTCCGAAATCATCTCGCGGAGGACCGAAATAATCATCGGAGAAAAATCCCCACTGGTCTTCTATCTCTTTACCGTTTATATAAATTTTCTTTTTTCTTATCTCTATTTCTTCACCGGGAAGAGCTATAACCCTTTTTATGAAATCCTTTGAAGGGTCTTCTGGATATACAAAGACAACGACATCGCCTCTTTTTATCTCGCCCCATCTTACTATGTATCCTTTGTACGGGATTCTTATTCCGTATTCAAGTCGGTTGACAAGAATGTAGTCGCCGACGAGCAAAGTAGGTATCATTGAGCCAGACGGAATCTTGTAAGCTTGAACTGCAAAGGTTCTGACAAAAAGAGCGATAACAAGTGCAATAAGTATATCTTTAAAAAAAGAGAAGAAAGAATTTTTTGCTGTTTTCATGGCTTTCAGGCTATAAATTCCGTTGGGACTTTTTGAGCTGTTTTGACCATATCTTCTGCAGCCTTTACAAATCTCACTATTGTAGCCAGATTACCTTTGAGCTGGAGCTTCCCCTGTGCAAGAGCTTTGATCGGCTCGAGCTCACCTTTTATTATCTGCTTCCATCTCTCGTATTCTCCGTATATAACAAAAGGAGCTTTCTCACCTTCATCTTTGCTCACTATCTTGGCTTCTTTACAAAATCCCTTATCTATATCTAAATATATATACACATCATCATTTATACCTATCTTTTCATCTTTTTTTATGACAAGTGAAATCGGACCGTATACCCAGCCCTTTCCTGACTCTGTCCACGGACTTTTGTTAAGCTCTTCTTTATATCTTTCTACCCATTCCTTTGAAGGGAACTTCATGCATCAAATAACCTCCCCTGACAAAAAAAATTATATGAAATTTCAACTTTAAAGAATCTTGCGAAAAGATTCAAAGAAAAATTTTTAAAATTATCAAGATGAAATAAAAAAGATTTCTGTAAAAATTAAAAAAATTTTTATCGTTATAAAAGAGAAATGGAATGAAAATATTTCTTGATAGTGCGAACATAGAAGAGATAAAGAAGGCGTGCGAGACGGGGCTGATAGATGGAGTTACAACAAACCCTTCTCTGCTCTCGCAGGAAGCATCTGACCCAATAAAACACATAAAAGAAATAACTGAAATAGTCAAAGGTCCCGTAAGTGCTGAAGTCACAGCCATAAAGGCAGACGAAATGATCTCACAAGCAAAACTCCTTTCCGAAATATCTCCTTATGTAGTAGTGAAAATACCTATGACAGAAGAAGGAATAAAGGCAACAAGAGAACTTTCAAAAAACGGCATAAAAGTGAATGTGACTCTCATCTTCTCACCATCACAGGCAATACTTGCTATGAAAGCAGGAGCATACTATATATCACCATTTATAGGCAGAGTAGATGACATATCTTACGATGGACTGAAACTCATCAAAGATATATGTGAGATAAAGAGAAATTACGGGTTTGAAACAGAGATTCTTGCAGCATCAATAAGGCACCCGGTTCATTTCTACGAATCAGCAAAAATAGGCGTAGATATAGTAACTTTGCCTCCGAAAATTTTCTGGCAACTTTTCAAGCACCCTCTCACAGATACAGGGCTTCAAAAATTCCTTGACGACTGGAAATCAAAATTCAAAAACGGTCTGATAGAAGAAAAAAATAAAAAGTAAAAAAATTTTTCTCACTCAGAGGAATCAAAAATAGCAGAGAGAATTCTTTTCTTCACTTCCTCAACATTTCCAAAACCATCTATTTTTACGACCTTTCTTTTTTTCTGCTGATAGTATTGAATAACAGGAAAGGTTTGTTCTTTATAAACTTCTAATCTTTTTTTAACTTTTTCTTCGGAGTCATCTTCGCGTCTTATGAGCTCTCCGCCACAAACATCGCATACTCCCTCTTTTTTAGGTGGATTGAAATATATGTTATATGCGGTTTGGCAGTTTCTACAAATTCTCCTTCCACTCAACCTCTTTAATATCTCCTCATCTGGCACTTCAATATAAAGGACCTTATAATCTTTTATGTTGAGTTCAGAAAAGAGTTTGTCAAGAGATTCTGCTTGATTTACTGTTCTTGGGAAACCATCTAATATAAAACCTTTTTGTGTATCATCTTTTTTGAGTCGCTCTCTGATTATGTCTATTACTATTTCGTCGGGGACAAGAAGACCTTTACCTAAAAAATCTTTGACCTTCAAACCAAGAGGAGAACCACGCTCTACTTCTTCTCTCATTATATCTCCCGTAGCTATATGTGGTATATTTAGCTCGCGAGACACGATTTTTCCCTGCGTCCCTTTACCGACACCCGGAGGACCAAACAAAATTATCACTGTCCTTTCCATGAAAAAAATATTCTTTACAATAGAAAAATAAAAAGATATTTTCGTTAATTTTCTTGAAATGTCTGGCGAGTTCTTCCTTATTTCAGAGGAGCTGATTTTAAAAGAAGAAACATTCTCAAAATTTGAAAACCTTATGAATAGTTCGGAGAACTTTATCTTCATCGGAAGGTTTGCTTATAAATCCCTCAATGACACAAAGTTAAAATCTAAAATAGACAAGCTGATAAAAGAAGGAAAGGTGAGAATTTTCCCTTCTATTGAAGATGACGAAAGAGATTTTATCAATTTCTTTGGTGAAAGAGGAAAAATCATAAAAGATACGAAGTCGCTGGAAACACAGAGCAAAACAGAAGTGAAAAGAACTGTTTGTATGCTTGACCCGAAAAGAGAGTTTGCATTCCTGTGTCGTGAATTTGAAAAGCAAATAAATCAGGTTTTCTCTTCTGGGAAGTTCATTTTGGGGGAGGAAGTAAGAAAATTTGAGGAGGAGTTCGCAAAATATCTTGGGGTAAAATATGTCGTAGGGGTTGCATCGGGAACAGATGCGCTCTTACTATCTTTATGCGCAATAGCTCTGAAAACAAAAAAAGAAGAGTTTTTCTCAAAGGAAGACATCATAATAACGACTCCATTTACTTTTGTCGCAACGGCGGAAACAATAATCAGAGCCGGAGCTACTCCTGCTTTTGTTGATATAGATAAAAACGACTTCTGCATAGACCCAAACGAAATTGAAAATTGCATAAAAAAATTTGGCAAAAGAGTTGTGGGAATAGTTCCTGTGCATCTTTTCGGACACTCGGCTAAAATGGATGACATAATGGAAATTGCAGAAAAAAACGGTTTATTTGTTGTTGAAGATGTAGCACAGGCAGTAGGTGGAGAGTTCATAAAAAAAGATGAGAGAAGAAAGCTTGGCTCAATAGGAGATGCTTCCGCGTTCAGCTTTTTCCCTTCAAAAAACCTCGGCGGTTTCGGAGATGGTGGAGCAACAGCAACAAACGATGAAAAAATCGCAGAACTTATAAAAATCCTGAGAAATCACGGATGCATAGAAAAATATAACGCTCATTTCATAGGTTATAACTCACGTCTTGACTCAATCCAATCAGCTCTGCTCCTTGAAAAACTTAAATTCCTTGACGAATTCAACAGAAAAAGGAGAAACATAGCCAACTGGTATAAAAAATACATAAAGGTAAAAGATAGGGTAAAACTTCCCGTAGAAAAAGAATACTCATTTCATGTTTATCATCAGTTCTCGGTGTTGGTTGAAAACGAATCCGAAAGAGATAAATTGAGAAAATTTCTTGAAGAGAACGGAGTTGAAAATGCGGTTTATTATCCCATACCTCTTTGCGATATGAAGGCGTTTGAAAAGAGGGCTATAAATTTTGGGGATCTGCAAAATGCAAGAGAGAGCTCAAAAAAGATTTTGAGTATCCCGTGTCATCATTTTCTCAAAGAAGAAGAAGTAAAGTATGTTGCAGAGTGTATAAACGAGTTTTTCTATCAAAACACATATTAAATGATTGTTTTTTATTTCTTTCTGATTTTCGGGAGTAAAATTGATTTTATGGGAGAGGTAGTTTTGACGAGAGAAGAAAGGGAGATAAAGGAGTGGGCGGGAAAATCTTTCAGGGAACCATGGTTCACACTTGTTGAAAGATGCGCAAAGCTCAAAAACGGAGAAAAACTCAGCGAAGAAGAAAAACTTTTCCACCCGTTTTTCATTGATATACTCATAGATACAGAACTCATATATAAAACCATGAAAACGCTGAAAATATCAAGATTTGTCTCGGGAAATCTTTTTACAATTATACTTTCAAAAAAAGAAGACAGGGTGATATGGGCGTGTGTTGAGAGAGAGGAAGATGGAGTTTTTGTTTCTGCAAAAGTTCTTGACCCAACTCAAAAATGGGCAGATAAAATTGCAGAACTGCTCTTTATAGATAACCTCAAAGGCGCATACGAGTTCTTATCTGATTGGGTTAAAAGAAATGAAATCGCTGAGTCGATCGGAGCAATAAAAGTTGCCAACATAATGTTCTTCAAGACGATAAAAGATGCGTGGGAGAAATCGTCAGAAGGGAAAAACCTGCCTCTGTTTCTCATTCTGCTTCTTGATGCGGTAAAAACAAATATAGAGAAAAGATGGATAAGGTTTTATCCAGATGTTCCTCTTGCGAAAATCATAAGCTTATCTTATCCTCTTTTGAAGCACACCGTAAAATTGGTAAAGCCCGCCTCGTATTTACTTTCTGTAAAGTATATTGACTCCCTTCTTAAAGCTTACTACTCATATCTTCTTCCAGCTAAAATAGAAGTATAAAAAAGATTTAGATTAAAAAGTTTGAATTTTTTAACTTTGTATCACCGCTTAACTACTATAAAGCTTATGAAAAAGGGAATTCATCCAGAGTATAAGGTTGTGAGAATAACCTGCGCATGTGGGAACTCCTTTGTGGTGCGTTCAACGAGGGGACAGGATTACGCCGTTGAAATATGCTCGGCTTGCCATCCGTTCTATAAAGGAGCTGAAGAAGAAAAACTCGTAGATAAGTTCGGAACGATTGAAAAATTCAAAAAGAGATACGGCGATTTCATTGATAAAATGAAAAAATAAAAAGCCATGAACTTTGAGATAAAAAATATAAGCCCTACAATATTTGAAATATCTGGCAGTTTCAAAGAAGAGGAAATAAAAGAGTTATATCAGAGCGAACTTGAAAGGTTGGCAAAGTCGGTGAAAATTCCCGGATTCAGACCCGGAAAAGCTCCACTTGAGATAATTGAGAGAAAATACGGAGAGGAAGCAAAGAACAACGCAGTGAAAAGCAAAATCGCCGAAATAATCGAGCAGGAAACAAAAAAGAAAGAAACATGGATAGAAACACTCTCTTTTGAAACACCTGTGTGGAGTCAAAAAGGAGATACAATTGAGTTCTCAATCAAAGTTGAGGTTATACCGAAAAAGAAAATAGACCTTGATGTTGATATAGAAAAACCGCAGGAAAAATTAGATGCTTCAGATGATGAGGTGAAAAGAGAAATAGATAATCTCAAAGAGCGATTTGCAGTCCTCGAAGAAGAAACAGAAAAAGATACGGTATCGCAAAACGATGTCGCGGTCTTTGACATAACAATAAAAAACCTAAAAACAGGAAAAGTAAATCAAAAAAGAATATCACAGATAGTAAATATCCAGAACTCGGAAGAATTTTTCAAAAAACTCGTTGATGGAATGAAAATAAACGAAGTAAGAGAGGTGGTACTCGGAGATGAAAAGATAACAGTCAAACTCAAAAGTATAAAAAGAAAGGTCATTCCAAAAGAAGAAGACCTCGCCAAAACTCTTGGATACAACAACGAAAAAGAAATGTACGAAGACATAAAAAAAAGAATTCTGAACCAGAAAAAAAACGAACTCAAAAGTTCTCTCTACTTTTCGTTCATTGGGAAAGTCGCAGAGAAAAATCAGTTATCAATACCAAGAACTCTTTTTATGCAGAAACTCAACGATGTTATATCTCGCTATCCACAGCTTGAAAGAAAACTCGCAGAATCACAAGCGATCTTGCTCTCCGCAGAAGAAATCGTGATAAAAAACATTATTGAACAAGATAAAATAGATATATCAGATGAAGATATAGAAAACTATATTCAGGAGCTGTCGGAAAGAACAAATATCCCACCGCAGAAAATAAAAGAAAATTTCAAAGATAGAATGGAAACGCTGAAAGCACTCGTCAAAGAAAAAAAAGTTCAAGAGAAAATCTTTGAAATCATAGAAAAGAAAATATCATAAATTGTCAAATATCAGAACTCTTTAAAGAGCAGCAAAATAACGAAAATTTATCATAAAAATTCAATCTTTGCGTCAGAAATATAAATTAGATTTGAAATGGACTTCATACCACACACACAAGAAGAAATAAAAGAGATGATGGATTTTTTGGGAATACAGAGTTTAGATGAACTTTTTGATGATATTCCTGATAAGTTCAAGGTCAAAGAGCTTGGGATAGGAAAAGGCATAGACGAAAAAGAGGTCTTCAAATTAGCTCTGAAAAGAGCAGAAAAAAACAGGTATTGCATTTTATCTCTTGCTGGTGGTGGAGTTTATTTTCACTACATACCTGCGGTCTGTGATTTTGCGTCATCTCTTCCGGGATTTTTCACCTCATACACCCCATATCAAGCAGAAATGAGTCAAGGAATAATGAAAATGCTTTTTGATTTCCAAACACTTATGACAGAACTTTTTGATATGGATGTCTCTAATGCGGGAATGTATGGTGGTGGCTCCGCTCTTGCAGAAGCATGCCTTATGGCTCACAGAATATCAAACAAAAAAAAGGTCTATATATCAGCAGGAGTAAATCCGTTCTGGCTTGAAGTCGTAAGATCATACCTTGAGACAGCAGAAATTGAGTTTGAACTTGTACCGCTCGAAAACGGCAGAACAAAAATTTTTGAAACAAACGATATTTTCGTTGTTCAGAGTCCGAATTTCTTTGGAGTTATAGAAGACCTGAAAAAAATAAGAGAGAGTATCAAGGGGATTTTAATTGTCGCAGTTCCGGACCCTGTTGATATGGCTTTTTTAAAACCACCGGGAAGTTTTTCAGCAGACATAGTTGTATCTGAGGGACAGCCACTTGGAAACTATCCATCTTTTGGCGGTTCAGGTCTGGGAATATTTCTCACAAAAAAAGAACATATAAGAAAAATGCCAGGAAGAATAATAGGTAAGACAGAGGATATGGAAGGGAACAAGTGTTATGCTATGATATTGCAGACAAGAGAACAGCACATAAGAAGAGAGAAAGCAACTTCAAATATATGCACATCTACAACTTTGCTTGCGGTAAGAGCAGTAGCTTTTATGAAGTACTACGGAGCTGATGGATTAAGAAAGATAGCAGAGGAAAGTTTGAAAAACTCTCTGTTCCTGCGCGAAAAGATAAAGCCGGTTTTTGAAACGGAGTATTTCAAGGAGTTCCCAGCTTATATTGATATAGACGAAAACAAATTTATTGAAGAAGGGATTTTACCCCCGATAAGATTAGAAAGAGTTATACCTAAGTTTTTAGACGAAAAGGAATATGAGCTTTTGACAGGTGTAGATAAATCCGCATATCTTATATGCACAACAGAGATTTTTTCGGAAAGCGAGCTGGTTTATGTGAGAGATATGCTATCCAATTCAAGTCATAGTTTTTGAATTACTTGACTTTAACTCTTCAAACCCAAAAAAATTGAAAAATTTTTATTTTTTTATCATCATGAGGTTGAAAGTGGTAATAGGAGATGAAGAAGAAGAAATAAAAATAAAAGACGATTACAGAAGGTATTTTATTTCATTTGTAAAGATGTCTTTTGAAGATAACTTTGATAAAATCTACTCCAAAAAAATTGTAAAGCCCTTCACATTCTCTGTTTTTCTTGGAAAAAATTTCAAAAAAGAAAAAGAAGAGATGATAATTTCTCCACCTGTGAATTTGATATTCTCAACAGGCGACTTTGAAATCTTCACACAGTTTTTCAACGGAGTTATGAAAATGAAAGAAGAAAATAAAGGTATAAAAATTGGCGGAGGTAAAATTTTAAGGATTAAAAATCTTTTTCTTATGAAACCCGCTGAGATAACAAGTAGCTCTGCTATATTCAAAACCGTTGAAACTTGTATTTTGACAAACCCAGATGAAGACGCGAAGAACTTCAAGAGGTGGTTTATCACACCGAAAGATAATTTAGATGAGTTCAACAGAATTTTTGAAAAGAGGATGAATCAAAAATACGAGATTATAAAGGGCAGAAAAATATCTGCAAAAATAAGGTTGATACCGTTAGGAGATGAAGAGAGGCAGAGGTTGGTTCGCAAAGGAGTTATTCCTGGGTCTTTTAATCATGAGAGTATAAAAGAGGTTTATGTTAAGCATTATGGGGGGTTTATGAGGGGTTTTAAAGGTGTTTTTTACCTTGAAGGGAACCCTGAGATGTTGCAATTTGTTTATGATTACGGGCTTGGTGTGAGAACAGGTCAGGGATTTGGTCTGATAGATATTCTACAAAAATAATTTCAAGACAAAGTTTTTCGTTTTGCTTGACTTTTTTGAAAAAATGATTAAAATAATTACTGGAAGTTTGACGCAATTTTTTGAAAAGATTGAGCCGGAGACCTTGATTTTATTAGGGTTTTTTTGCGGTTTTAATATGCCAAAGAGGAATTTAAACATCGTTATGTTCCTCAATTCTGTTGTCTCAAAATCACGTTTTAATATGCCAAAGAGGAATTTAAACCTTTTTCTCAATCTTTGTGTCATTATATGCAAAAAGAGTTTTAATATGCCAAAGAGGAATTTAAACCTGGACATTAATTTTACTCCACCAGAGAACTGTTTGACGTTTTAATATGCCAAAGAGGAATTTAAACCAACTTGCTGACCCCCGCTGAACCAACTTTCTTTATTTGTTTTAATATGCCAAAGAGGAATTTAAACCTCGGATAAATCCTTAATCCCTCTTTGAAAACCAAATGTTTTAATATGCCAAAGAGGAATTTAAACATGACAAATTCTGCTTTGGGCTGATATATATCTTCTTGCAAGTTTTAATATGCCAAAGAGGAATCTAAACACTGCTATTATATCGGTTTTCAGATTCCGTAAATTAAAAGAAAATAAAAAATATGAATGTATAAAGACATTAGCTATGCATGAGGGAGGACACATGTTCGGTTTGCCATCAAATAAAAGAAAAGAAAATGTTGAGGAAAAACTCGGCGGACACTGCACTAATAGGTGTGTTATGCGACAAGGTTTAATTGTTCCAGATGACTGGGTACGAATGACTGAGGACAGAATAAAATATGGTCCTCTATGTAATCAATGCGTCAATGAAATTTATGCCTTTTTTAGAGAATGATTCTTTAAGTTGTTTCCAGCAAAAAGAAGGCAAAAACATAACAAAATGAAAAACTAACGAATTAATTTATAGAAAAAATGGATTCAGCTCAATCACAAAATACCCAAACCCAGAGCAATCAGATAATAAAACTTACCCCTTCAAACTGGCTCTACAACGCAGGTGTTATTGGTTTTTTGAGAGTTTTAGAAAGTGCAGGAGAACTTAAAAGCCCCGGAGAAAATATTAAGTTTAAAGATGATGGGAGTGTGGAGATTTCTAATTCTCATTTTTATCAAAATTATATAGATCAAAAAATTAATGTAAGGAACTTTTCTATTCCAAGGTTAGCTTACCTTTATCTAATTTTTAACTTCAACGAGCTTGTAAGTGAAAATGATAGAAGTAATATAAATTCAGATGATGAAAGAATTGAGAAAGTTTGGGGAAAGTTATTTAACACTTATTATAGAGGATTTTTTAATGCAAATACGAAGTATTTATATCAAAAAAGCAAAAAAAGCTCTGAACTTATTCTACAATTTTCCGTTTTCATTTCAAATATGACAAATTCAAGTCCAAATAATATAAAATGTTCATTTTGTATAAGTAATGGCTTTAATTTTAACTACAAAAATAAATTTACATCCGAACACAATAGAATTATTGGGGCATCGTTCGGTGAAATGCCAAATGCATTTTGGAATTTAAACAATTTTTCAAGTTTAAATATATGTGATTTCTGCTCTTTTATATTATTAAATTATCATCTTGGAATAATCAAACTCTCTGATAATTCCGAGATTTTCATAAATGCTCCTTCTTTCAAAGTTATGTGGCATCTTAATAAATACGCAAGAACTTTATATGAAAAACAAAAAGCAAAAGAAGTAAGAGAAATTCTTGGAATATCTTTGATTGAAATGGCTTCCCGCCTCCAATTGCAACTTTCAAAATGGACAAAAATGAATATTGAAGTTATCGTGAAATATAAAGAGAATGGGAAAGACAAAATTGACTTCTTTTCTCTACCTTATGAAGTAGTAGATGTTCTATCTGATAAGGAAATTTCTTCTTTATTAAATAGAATTGGTGAGTTTAAAATTTTGAATATGGTTCTTGATGGGAGATTTGATGAAATTTTAAAATTTGGAGAAAGAGTTTTGAGAATAGCTATAAAGCCAAGAAATGAACAAGGAGACCATGAAAAAGAATTTATAAATGAAAACATAAAACTTGGAAGAAATAAAAATAACTTAATTTCATTTTCACATACCCTCTTTAAACTTTATGCCTTAATAAGTGATAAAATAAAAAGGAGGAAATACTATGAGCTTTGATATAAAAAAGTGGAAGGAGGAACTTTTAAAATCTTTACAAGAGCAAATAAACAACAAGATAACTGAATTCTATCAAAGAGCAGACGAAAACGATAAAAAAAATTTTGAAGAACTGATAAAGAGAGCCCCAATTGAAATTCCTTTAAATCTCTTTGTGAAATATCTCAATGAAAAAATTCAGAACAATCAAACAAACCCAGATGACTTTAAAAGAGTTGTAAATGAATACAAAGACCTTGCGCTTGAAATTCAAGAAATTTTAGAATATGCATACAAGAATGCAACAGGAAATAACAAAAAAGAACTTTATACACTATATCAAAGCTTCTCTCTTGAAAACGCAGGGAAATTGGCAGAGAAACTGAGGAATATTGGTTTTAGATTAAAAAATAATAATGAAGTATATGAACGATTCTATGACAAAGAGAAAAAAAGACCAAAAGGTATAGCATACAGGATTATGGAATTAACCAGATTAGGCAAAAGATCGGAGGTATTTTTTACGCTTTTAAACGAGTTTCAAGGTGCCTATTTCCCTAAGGAATTAGCACATGCTTTCAATCCCGTTTATCCAGACGAACTCTTTAAAACCTTTATATATTCATTTTTAAGTGGAATTTTAGGAGAAAAAAGAGAAGGAGGCGAAGAAGAATGAAACACATAACAATAACTATAATCTTTGAGGGCTCAGCTCTGAATAGAGATGAAAAAATCGGTGGAAATGTCCTCTCAATCAAAAAACTAAAAAGAGGAACAAAAACTGTAAGCTTCATCGGAAAACCAGCTATAAGACATTATTTATTTGAAACGCTAGTTAAATTATCCGAAAAGGGATATACACAATCAAATTGGAAAGATGGAATTGCCTCGGTTATTGAAAAGGGTTCTGGTGATAAAAAAACTTTGCAATTCAATCTTCAAGAGTTTGATATATTGAATAGTCCAGAACTTGATGCTTTTGGATATATGTATACAATTGAGGAACAATCATCTATAACCAGAAAATCTCCTGTTGGAATTACAAAAGCGATTGGACTTGACCCCTACGAAGGCGATATGGCATTTTACGCAAACCATGACTTAGTTCAAAGAGCAATAAAACAGGGCTTATCTGCCAAACCTAATCCCTATAACAAAGAAGAACATATTTCCTTCTACAAAGTAAGTTTTACTATTGATGTTGATATTTTAGGAAAAGATGAGTGGATTTTGGATAGTGCACCTCAATTTAATCAAAATGAATTGATATTAACTTTATCTGATAATGCACGAAAAACTATTAGAAATGTTTATCAATCTCAAAATCAAAATGATTATGAAGTTAAGAAAAATGGAAATGTAATCGGTTATATAAAAAAAGAACAGGTTGACAATAATAAATGGAAAGTTATTTTTAAATTATCAGAAGGCGAAAAGAAAAAACGAATTTTAGATATTCTTACAGCAATAAAAAATGGGCTTTGTGCTCAATCATCAAATGAAGCAAATACAATTATTCCACTATTTCTAATTGCGGCAGGCGTTAAAGTCCCAGTTCCAGTTTTTCATCCTTATATTGAAATCATACAAATTGATGGTAAATTTTACCAAGTTATAGGAATTGATAACGCACTTAAAAACTCATGGATTGAAAAAGACGAATCCGGAAAAGAAATAGTATTTATAATGGACAGTGAAAGAGTAAGGGCGGAGAATAAAGAGCCATTTAAAGTAAATTGGGAAGAATTTTTGAAGAAACTCGGATTGACAGATAACCAGCAACAGCAAACATCTCAAAATCCTCAACAGACAACTTGAAAATGGATAAAAACTTAGAAATTTTAAAAGAACTCTTTTGGGACTATAAATGGAACTCAGTTCTTGAAAAACTTGATTCCCCCTTTGTTATTGCAAGAGTTCTTGAAATTGGAGATGAGGACCAAGTCAGAACTTTAATAAAAGAGATTGGAGATGATAAAATTATTGACTTCCTCAAAAAATACGGCAAAAGAATGCTTTCAAAGATTTCATATAATTTTTGGTGCCACTTTTATGGAATTTCAGATTAAAGAAATTCTTGAAGAACATAAAAAGCAATTTCAGAAATAAAAAATGTCCTTGATGAAGGTAATTTTTATCTTGCAGGTGAAACTGCCCTATACTACATCTTGAACCACAGAAATTCAGCTCACCTTGATTTCTTTACATCAGAAGATATTGACCTCAGAAAGTTTAATACTGATTTCAAATTGAATGAGTTAAAACTCATCTCAAAAGATACAATACTTGAAAGTTAATGCTGTGATCGGAAGAGGAAGCAGAAAGGACTTTATAGACATATACTTCATCATGAAGGAGATGGGACTGGATTCCGAAGATGTTCTTGAACTATTTCAGAGAAAATTTGGAAAATACAACACGCTCATTATAAAAAAAGCCCTTACATATTTTGAAGATGCTGAAAAAGAGCCAGAAATTGAACTCATAAAGAAAATAAACTGGGAAGATATTAAAAAGTTTTTTATCAAAGAGTTTGGGAAGATTTAATATGATAACCAGAGGCAAAATAGAAAGAATAAAACCAATATACCTCAAAGAGATAAAAATACCCAAAAAATTAAAAATTTACTTCTGGGATTGTCCTAGTGGCAAAACATACCTTGAAAAATTTATTTTGAGAATTTTACAATATGGAAACTTTGAAGAGATAAAATGGCTTTATAAAAAATTTCCATCTGAAACATATTATGTTGCTTTTAATTATCCTGAAATAAAAAGAGGAGTTAAATTCTGGATAAAGATATGGAAAGAGAAAGGATTGAAAAAATGAAAAAACTTTCAAGAGAAATTCAAAAGCATTTTAAGAATTTCTATCTTACAGGTGGAACAGCGCTCATGCTCAAACACAATCACAGAGAAAGTGAATACCTTGACTTCTTCTCGCAAAAAGAATTTTCCTTCACACGACTATCAGCAAAAATAAGGAAAATTTTCAATGTCCAAAAAGAAGAAAGATTTCAAGACAATATTGATTTCGTTATTGATGGAATAAAGGTTTCTTTTATATTCTTCCCCTTTGAAAATATAAAACCACTTGAAAACTTTGAAGGTATAAAGATTGACTCTGATTATGATATTTTCCTGAATAAAATTTATGCGGGAGGAAGAAGAATTGAAGCAAAAGATGTTATTGACTTTGCTTTTCTATACGAAAAATATAAATGGGAAAAAGAAAAAATAAAAAGGGACTTTCAAAAGAAATTTCCAAGCCAGAGTTTTGAAATTTATCTTGGGGCAATTTTGTCATTAGAGGATTACCCAGAACTTGATGAAAGAACAATCAAAATTGTAGAAAAAATAAAGGAAAAATGGTTATGAAATTTCTGAAATTGATATGAAAAAAATTCAAAAATCGTTAATTTTGAATTAAAATTTAAAAAGAAAAATGGTAAAAAATAAAAAATTGCTTGAAGAGTTTGAAAATGATTTTGTGAAAAAATATAAGATTGACATTGAGAGAAAACTGAAAATTTACGAAGAACTTTTAAATCTCGCCCTAAAGCTCGGCAAATTCAAAAACGAAAATCTACTTGAAGGAATCGAATACGATATAAAATATGCAAGGGCTATAAATGGAGTTAAAAGAACTGATTAAAAATCTTGCGATTGAGCTTACCCAAAAAGCCATTGATTATATGATAATCGGAGGTCAGGCAGTACTAATTTACGGAGAACCAAGATTAACAAGAGATATTGATATAACTCTTGGCGTGGGCATAGAAAGAATTAAAGATGTTGAAGAAATCATCAGAAAACTCAACCTAAAAATTATCCCAGAAAATCATCTTGAATTTCTGAGAAAAACTATGGTTCTCCCTGCGATTGACGAGCAAACCGGAATAAGAGTGGATTTTATCTTCTCTTTCTCTGAATACGAAAAGGAAGCGTTAAGAAGAGTAAACAAAATCAAAATTGATGATGTTGAAGTAAATTATGTCTCTGTTGAAGACCTCATAATTCACAAAATAATCTCAGGGAGAGAAAGAGATATAGAAGATGTGAGGGTAATTCTCATAAAAAACACCAACATAGATGATGATTATATTATAAAGTGGCTCTCTGCATTTGAAAAAGTCGTTGAAGAAAAACTCGTAGAAAGATATAAGCAAGTCAAAAAGAAAATTTCAGAAAGCCCCGCTGTGAGTTAAAAAATTTTTGAAAAAATTAAATTTAGTAGTAAAAACTATGGAAAGGAACAGCAATATGAAAGTTTTAAAATTAAAAATATATCAACCACAAGCACATTATAGAATTCCTTTCACATATCAAATAAGGCACACCTATCCTATACCTCCCTACTCAACAATAATCGGCTTTTTATGTAATGTTCTTGGAATAAGAAATTATAGAAACGAAGGAGAGCCATGCGAAAATCAAAATTGCAATTGCGATTATCACAATCTCAAAAAAATAAAAATTTCAATTTCTGGAAAATTTGAGAGCAAAACAACCGAATATACATGGTTTAGAAATTTGAGTAAAGATTCTCACAATTCAAGATTTTCTATTCCCGAAAATAGATATATTTCAGGTCATATTGAGCATATCGGAGGACAGATGCCTGTTTCAATCGATATTCTTAACGATGTGAAATTATGGATTTACATTTATCACGAAGAAGGAGAATTTTTAGAAAAAATTAAGCAATCAATTGAAAACCCTCAAAATAGAATTTATCCACTTCATCTTGGAAGAGCTGAGGACTGGATTTTAATTGAAAAGTTGGAACTTATAGAAGTAAAAGAAACTGATATAGGAGGAAATTTTAAAAAATTTACATGGATACCAAAGGGATTATATCAAAAAGAAAATTTAAACTTTAATTTTGAAAAAATAGAAGGCATTTTATATAAACTGACAACTTTTTACTCACTCAAAAATGGCATAAGGGACTTTGAATACATTGATGTTAAACTTAATGAAGGAGAAATCCCTGCTCTTAAATGGGCAATTAAATTTTATCTTGATGAAGAAGAAAACACGCCTATATTTTTAGCAGATTTAGGAGGTTAGATTATGATTTGGGCAAAAAGTTTTAAGCATAGTGGAAATTATATGAAACTTGATGAATTAACTCAGTCAAAAGCAATACATAGTGGAAATTATATAACACTTTTTCAGCATACGAAAGATATTTTAGACGCCTTTGAAATAATAAAGAATAAAGTTCCATCTGAACTTCATCTTCCTATCAAGATAGCGATTTTTTATCACGATTTTGGGAAGGTTATTCCAAAATTTCAAATAAGCGCACTTGGAAATAAAAATTATGAACCTTTTGATATTATTTATGAAATTCCTCACTCTATATTCTCAATTTTCTGGATAAATGAGGAAAAAGTAAGAGAGAAAATAAAGAAAATAAAAGGAAAAATAAGTGATGAAGAACTATTAACCCTATTAAAGTTTATATTTTCAGCAGTTGCTTACCATCACTGGCGAGATAACTTTGAAAATATCATACGCAACAGAGACGAAAACCTGAGAAAATTTATTGATAAAGTTTTGAATGAATGGAAAAACGAGTTTGAAAAAAATTTAAAAGAAGAATTTGAAGGTTTTCCTGAAAATGATCTCCGGGAATTTGCTAATGAAATAAAACTCAACGAAAAACTATTAAAAGGAATCAGAAATGGTAGCTATATTTATGAATATGCCATTCCTCCATATAATTTTGATGATCAACCTTTAAGAGAAATACTGATAAGAAGTTTTGAAGACCACAAAAATTGGATTTTAATTTCTGGATTTTTACAAAGGTGCGACCACTTCGCTTCATTTTGTGAAAAAGAAGGAGAAGATTTAAATAAAATTGAAATTGAACAACCGGAATATGATAGAGTAAAAGAAAAAATAAAGCAAAAAATTAATGCAGATGAAAGTCAAATCTGGCAGTTTCAAAAAATTCAAGATAATTTAAATAAAAACATCATTTTAATTGCTCCAACGGGCTATGGTAAAACAGAATTTGCCTTTTTGTGGGGGGCATATGATAATGGTAAATTCTTCTACACTCTCCCCTTGCGTTCAGCAGTAAATCAAATTTTTGAAAGAGCAAAAGAAATTTTTGAAAATGAAAGAACTGGCATTTTACACTCAGATGCTGATGTTTATCTTTTACAAAAAGAGGGAGATATTGGAGATACAATAAAGCTTTATAAATTAGCAAGGTCTCTTTCTTATCCTTCAATTATTTCAACGGGAGACCAATTTTTTCCTTATGCTTTGAGACCTCCGGGATTTGAAAAAATTTTTGCTACATTTTCATATTCAAAGCTTATAGTTGATGAAGTTCAAGCATACGACCCAAAAGCATGTGCAATAATTGTAAGCTTTATTGAATGGATTTTCAAAATGGGAGGAAAATTTTTACTTATGACTGCAACTCTTCCAAATTTTGTCTTGGAAGAAATAAAGAAAAGAATTGGAGAGAATAATTTTCAATTGATAAACATTTATGAGGAAAATAAAAACGATTTCCAAAAAATTTTCAAGCACAAAATTAAAGTTCGAATAATAAACAATCAAAGAAATGACTTTGATTTACCAGATGATGAAGTAGAAGAAATTATAAATCAGGTACAGGAAGGCAAGAGAGTTCTTGTAATTTTAAATACCGTCAAGCAAGCTCAAAATGTATATAATAAAATAAAAGAAAGAGCACCAGAAAATTTAAAAAATAAAATTTTCCTTTTACATTCACAATTTACTCTTGAAGATAGAAGGAAAAAAGAAACTGAACTTATTGAAAGAGAATTTAAAAATCCTAAACAGAATGAAAGCGAAGGAAAAATTTTAGTTGCAACTCAGGTTGTTGAAGCATCACTTGATATTGATGCAGATATTTTATTCACTGAAATATGTCCTCTTGATTCATTAGTCCAAAGAATGGGAAGAGTTTTAAGAAGATATCTTTATAGAAATGGAAAGGTTATAAATAAAAGCACTGGTGGAGAAATGGATTTGGATAGAGAATTCAAAGCTTATGAAACAGAAAATAACGGAGAACCAAATGTTTATATCTGGATTTTCAAAGATGGTCTTGAATCTGGAAAAGGAAGGGTCTATGAAAAGGAACTTTTAAAGCTTTCAATTGCATGGTTTTTGAAAAAACAAAGAGAGGGAAATATAACAGAAATTCCGAGCAATTTGGCTAATCAAGAAATAGAAAAAATCAAACCAACAATAAATGAAGTTTTCAGATTCATAAGAGAACAATCAGAACAAAATCAGGGAAGAGCAAGTAGCAGAAGCGGGAGCAGAGGACAATCCCAATCTGATGATTTATATAAATTCATTTTAGAGCAAAATAATTGGTTAGACCAATTGAATAATCAAGAAATAGAACTCAGCGAATATGATAAGTATTTACTCGTTTCAAACTTTTATAAACTTCTTCCAAAAGATGGAGATTATCTCAAAGAATTTTATAACACTCTTGAAGTTCTTGATAGTGGTTATATGTCTAGTAAGAAATCTGAAGCAGAGAGAATTTTTAGGGAAATTTATGATGTAAATGTTATACCAGAAAATAGGATTGATGATTTTATAAAAAGTGTTGAGGTATTTATAAAGAGCCACAGTTCTGAAAGCGAAAAAGGTTTATTCACAAAATTCAAAAATGAAGTTCTATCAAAATTTGTAGTTTCAATACCACTCTGGAGAAAAGAATTTAGCGAGTACGAAGAAGTTTATTATAAAGTCATGGAGAAACTCATGGAGGAAGAAGAAAATGAAAAGTGGTGGAAAGAAAATAAGGAAAGGTGGGAAAGAAGGTTGAAAGCATGGCTTTCTGGCTTATACTCAGCAAAAATCACCTATGATAGCGAATTTGGGGTTTCAGAAAACAAAGAAAGAAGCGTAGAGTATGAAATAATTTGAAAATGCTTGACGATATAATAGAGACGCATATAACTGGAACTCAGATTGCCTACTATATAGTTTGCAAAAGAAAACTCTGGCTATTTACAAAGGGAATTTCTTTTGAGAACCTTTCAGACCTCGTTGAAATTGGAAAAGTCATAAGCGAGGCATCTTTTTCAGAAGAAAAACTCAAAGAAATAGATATTGGAAATATCAAAATAGATTTCCTGAAATTAAAAGACGAAATTGTAGTTCACGAAACCAAAAAGTCAAGAAAACTCGAAGAAGCGCATATATGGCAGGTAAAATACTATATCTACTGCCTCAGAAAAAAGGGGATTAACTGTAAAAAAGGAATTTTGCACTATCCAAAACTTATGAAGACCCTTGAAATACAGTACTCCTCAGAAGACGAAGACATAATAAACAAGTTTCTTAAAGAAATTGTTGAAATAAAGAGAAGCGAAAGGGTTCCAGAGGTCATCAATAAGCCGTACTGTAAAAAGTGTGCCTATTATGAGTTTTGTTTCGTGTAATCGGCAATGAGTTTGAGAACATATTACATATTTTCCCATGGTACTTTGAGCAGAAAGGAAAACACTCTACTTTTTGAGTCAAGCGAAGGGAAAAAGTTTATCCCAGTTGAAACGATTGACCAGATATATATTTTTGGAGAAGTGAGTTTGAACACCAAACTTTTGTCTTTTGCATCATCAAAAGGTATAATGATACACTTTTTCAACTATTATGGTTTTTATGTTGGTTCTTTTTATCCAAAAGAGGTAGGACTTTCGGGCGATTTAACGGTAAAGCAGGTAGAGCATTACTTAGATTCAAATAAGCGACTTGAACTTGCAAAGTGTTTTGTAGAAGGAGCAGTTCACAACCTTAAAAGAAATCTCCAAAAGAGAGAAGGATTTGAAGAAGTAATAAGAACAATAGAAAGATACGAGAAAAATATAAAAGATGCTGACTCTATCACGAATCTTATGAGCGTAGAAGCTCACTGCAAAAAAGCATATTTTAGCACTTTTGATAGAATAACGGGATGGAGCTTTGAGAAAAGAACAATTCAGCCACCAGATAATCCCTTGAACGCGCTTATTTCATTCGGAAATTCTCTTGTTTATACGATGATTCTGAAAGAGATATATCTTACCCCTTTGAATCCAACAATAAGCTACCTGCACGAGCCATCTCAGAGACGTTTTTCTCTTTCCTTAGATATATCTGAGATCTTCAAGCCAGTTCTTGTAGATAGATTAATTTTTCACCTTATCAACAACGGAATTATCAATGAGACGCACTTTGAAAATCATCTCAAAGGTGTATATTTGAACGAAGAAGGAAGAAAAATTTTTGTGAGTAAATTTGAAGAAAGAATAAATCAAACCGTTTTGCACAGAAAACTGAAACGCAAAATAAAGTATAGAACTCTCATAAGATTAGAGCTTTATAAGTTGATCAAGCATCTTTTAGGGGAGAAAAAATATCAGCCGTTGAAAGTTTGGTGGTAGTAATCTTAAAATTTTCAGTGTATGTATATAATTTTGGTATATGATATAGATATGACAAATGAGGTTGAGGGGCAAAGACGATTAAACAATATCAGGAAGGTTTGCCGGAAATACTTGAATCATGTTCAGTATTCAGTTTTTGAGGGGAACTTATCTGAGGGTAAGTTAGCAAAGCTTGAAAAAGAGGTTTCACTTGTGATAGACCAATCATCAGATAGTGTGATAATCTATATTATTCCAGATGGAGTGAGTGTTCAGAGGAGGATTCTGACAAAATCTTCTGATCCTCTTTCTAATATCATTTAAAATTTTTGGGATTTTAAATTTTTATAGTTTCTGACATT
>JAUQOU010000047.1 GCA_030550715.1 bacterium
TTTTGTACATCAAGAATGCATCTTTGAACCTTTCTGATTTTTCTGCTTGCTCTCCCGCTATCAAGATAAGTGTTATATCATCTTTACATATCTCACGTGCTATTTCAAATAGGGCTGAGTGAATTTCTATCCTTTTAGCTTTGAGCAGGGTCTCATAAACTATCTCCTTTAATATGTTCTGGCTGAAGAAAAAGAAGGGATACTCCTCTCTTATTATATCTTTTTCTTTGAGGAGTTTTAATGATTGCAGGTATTCAGGTTTTGAGCTAAAGAACCTTTCTATAATATCTTTGTGGATTGAATCAAGACAAGACATAACAGAGAGAACTTCTCTTGCGCTCTGTGGTAGTTTATCTATTCTTGAAAGTATGACCTGCGTCATTCCTATTGCTTTGGGTATCTTTGTGTTTTCTTTTATCTTTATTTTCCCGTTTACTCTTTCAAACTGGTTGTTTTCTCTGAGGAGTTCAACAAGCTCATATATAAAAAGCGGGTTTCCACTTGTTCTTTCCCAGATTATTTTTGCTGTTTGCTCATCTATATCACTTTCAAGAATTTGTGATATGAATTTTTTTGTTTCTTCAAAGTTGAAGTTCTGGAGATAAATTATGCGAAAATCTTTTAATTTTTTTTCATCAAATCCGCCTTTCTCAATTCCAAGCAGTACAGAAAACTCCTTCTCTCCGTTTGAAATGAATATGTTTTGGCTTTGATGGTCTATCTTATCAAAGTTATCAATAGCTATCACCTTATCTTTGAAGAGCAGAGAAATTATTTTGTTTGAGACCTTTAAAGTTTCCTCTTCAATTTTTTCAGGGGATATGTAGTTCAGTATTGAGTCGGGGAAGTTTATTCCAAAGATGTATCCTAAAAAATGGAACGATAAATCAAATTTTTCAGCGATTTCTAATATTTTCTTTTGATCTATTTGGTTTCCTATTACGGAGGTTAATATATTTTTTATCACGCCATAGGGTTCGTTTTTTGATGATAATTTTGCGAGGAAGACATCACTTCTTTGTTCTGCGATTGTTTTGATGAGTCGTGATACACCTGTTCCTGCTTCACCTAATATTGCTATGCGAGACCTTTTTTTATCAAGGATTCTATTTATTTCTTCTATCTCTTTTTCTCTTCCTATGAAGACAACCTGATGTTTTTTCGGTCCAAGGAGCAGATATACTTTTGTATCTTTTTCTTTTCCCTTGAGCTTTACATCTACGGGTTTATAATCAAAGATGTGTTTTGTTAGGAGAAACGTATTTTCGTCAACGAGTATCTCCCATGAGGAAGATTCTTCTTCTAATCTTTTTGCTATATTCACTGTATCTCCCATTGCGGTGTAATCTTTTTCTCTTTCTGAAATTGAGCCAACTACGGCTTCTCCTGTTCCTATTCCGCAGTGGAGAGAGATGTTCTGGTAGTTCGTTCTTATGAAATCCATCATTTCTATTGCTGTTCTTACTGCTCTTTCTGTATCGTTTCCGTATGCGAAAGGTGCGCCAAACAGAGCCATAACCTCATCTCCTATGAATTTATCAACATATCCTCCGTTTCTTTTTACTATATCTGCAAGTTTTCGCAAGACATCTCCGATGAAAAATTGGAGCTCCTCTGGGTCAAGTTTTTCAGAAAGCGAGGTGAATCCGGAAATATCTGCAAATAGAACAGATATAGGTCTTCTTTCCCCCTCCTTTTTAACTTTTTCTTTTTGTGTTTCTGTGATTTTCTCAACTTCTTTTCCTTCGTATAATTCCTCTTTTTTCTCTTCTGGTGTTGTTTCTTTTTTTTCTTTTTCTTTGGTTTCTTCTTGTTTTTTGAGTTCTTTTTGTTTTGGTGTGATTGTTAGAGGATTTCCACATTCTCCGCAGAATTTGAAGTTTGGAGGGTTTTCAAAGTTGCAGTTCGGGCATATATTTTTGAGCTTTGCTCCGCACTCTCCGCAGAACTTAAAGCTCGCAGGGTTTTCAAATCCACAGTTTGAGCATTTCATCTTATACCTACAAATAAAATTTTAGACCTTGTTATTGATTTTTCAGGAATTTCTTGAAAGCGCTCTAAGGGTGTGTTTTTCATTTTTACTCACTCCTGCGATTTTTTATCTCTCTTTTTTTCCATATATAAAATATTGTTGGGTATACGAGGAGTTCGAGTATAAAACTTGATATAAGTCCGCCTATCATTGGAGCAACTATTCTTTTTCCAACATCTGAACCAGGTTCTTCTCCTATCATTATTGGGAGAAGTCCTACTATTGCTGTCAGAACAGTCATGAGTTTTGGTCGCAATCTTTTCACAGCCCCATAAAATATGACTTCTTTGAGATCTTGATCGGTTTTTAAAGTTCCTTTTTTCTTTGCGTCTTCGTATGCTAAATCAAGGAAAAGAAGCATTACTACTCCTGTTTCTGCGTCAAGTCCTGCGAGTGCTATCAGACCGACCCATACTGCTGTGCTTATGTTGTAACCAAGAAGATATAAAATCAGTATGGCTCCAACGAGAGAAAAGGGGACAGCGAAAATTACAATAAGCGTCTTTATGAGCGACTTTGTGTTGAGATAAATAAGAGAAAAAATTATAGCCAGGGTTAAAGGAATTACGAACTTCAAAGTTTCTTTCACTCTTTCCATGTATTCATACTGACCAGACCACTCTATCCAATAACCTGGGGGTATTTGTACGCTTTTTTCAATAACTTTTTTTGCCTTGTCAACATATCTTCCTATGTCAGTTCCTGATATGTCAATGTAGACCCAACCTGTGAGATAACCTTTTTCTGTCTTTATTGTTGATGGACCGCGTGAGAGAGTTAATTCTGCTATTTCTCCAAGAGGTATGAAGTATCCAGATGGAGTCGGAATGAGCAAATTTTTGAGAGCTTCTATATCTTCTCTGAAATCTCTTGCGAATCTGACCTGAATTGGATACCTTTCTCTGCCTTCTACTGAAAAACTGATGTTTTTCCCACCTATAGCTGTTTCGACTATTTCATAGACGTCACCAATTTTAAATCCATATCTTTCTGCTACTTCTTTTTTTACATTTATATCTACGTAGTAGCCATCTATGACTCTTTCGGCATAGACCGAGCGGGTTTCAGGAAGTTTTGCAAGCTCTCTTTCTATATCCACACCTATTTTCTCTATAATTTTGAGGTCGGGACCGAATATTTTTATTCCGAGTGGTGTTTTTATTCCAGTTGTTATCATATCTATTCTGTTTTTTATGGGCATCGTCCAGGCGTTGGCTACTCCGGGAAACTGCATCTCCTTATCCATCGCGTCCACGAGTTCCTTCAAGTTCCATCTTCTGCATTCCCCGAGGAGTTTTTTCAGTATTGGTCTTATTAAATTGGGAGCAAAACTATATTCTTTCTCTACTCTGCACGGCCAATCTTTTTCTGGTTTAAGTACTATTGTCGTTTCTATCATTGAGAGGGGAGCGGGATCTGTTGAGGTTTCTGCTCTCCCCACTTTACCGAAGACGGTCAGAACTTCGGGGAAAGATTTCAAGATTCTGTCTTGAATTTGCAGTAGTTTTGTTGCGGATGTAATAGATATTCCGGGAAGTGTTGTAGGCATATATAATATTGTTCCTTCATTGAGCTCCGGCATAAATTCCCTTCCAAGTTTTTTGAAAAGTAAAAATGAAAGTATGACTGATAATGCAACAAGCGGTAGCACAATATTTCTCCACCTTATTGCAAGACCTAAAATACGATGATAAATTTCTGTTGTAATTTTGAATATGGGGTTTTTTTCTTCGTGTATTGGCTTTTTTCTTATAAGTAGCGTTGCCAATGATGGTGTCAAAGTCATTGAAACAAGAATTGCAAAGAACATAGAAAGTGTTTTCGTCCAGGCAAGGGGTTTGAACAACCTTCCTTCCTGAGCCGAAAGGAAAAATATAGGCAAGAAAGAGACCGTAATAACAAGCATGGAGAAAAGAAGAGACCTTGCGACCTCTTTCATGCCTTCTGATATAATTTTCTCTCTTTCTCTTTTGTCTCTTATCTTCTTTTCATCTTCGTTTTCAAGTTTTTTAAGTGAGTTTTCTATCATTATTATCATCGCGTCTACCATAGTTCCTATCGCTAATGCGATTCCAGCAAGAGACATTATGTTTGATGTTATTTTAAGGTAATACATTGACATAAGGGCAAGGAGAACAGATACGGGCAAAGCCACAACTACTACTATTCCAGCGGAAAAGTTAAAAAGAAATATGAGCGATACAGCAAGCACAACAACACACTCTTCGGTTATTTTTCTTTTGAGATTGTCTATTGATCTTTGAATTAGATCTGACCTATCATATGTTGTCACGATCTCAACTCCATCGGGAAGGAAACTTTTTATTTCATCTAATTTCTTTTTTACATCTTTGACAACTTTAAAAAGATTTTCGCCGTATCTTACCACGACCACTCCTCCTACCACTTCCCCTTCTCCGTTGAGTTCAGCTGCTCCCCTTCTTATATCTCCTCCAAGAGTTATCTCTGCAACATCTCTTAGAAATATTGGAGTTCCATCTTTCGATCTTATTTGTATATTCTCTACATCTTCTTTTGATTTTATGAAACCTGAACCGCGTATGAAAAATTCTGCTCCCGATATTTCGATCAATCTTCCTCCGACTTCAAGGTTAGATTTTCGTATTGCAGATATTATTTCTTCTACCGAAACGTTGTAAGCTTTGAGTTTCAGCGGGTCAAGAAGAACCTGATACTGCTTTACAAAACCTCCTACCGATTCAACTTCCGCAACTCCGGGAACAGACCTAAGAACATATTTTATATACCAGTCGTTCAGAGAACGAAGGCACGCAAGGTCGCACTTCCCTGTTTTATCAGAAAGAGCGTATTGGAATCCCCATCCTACTCCTGTTGCGTCTGGACCAAGCATAATCTGAACTCCTTCAGGAAGTTCTATTCCTTGAAGGTATTCTAACACTCTTGACCTCGCCCAGTATATATCTACTCCGTCCTCAAATATGACAAATATGAGAGCAAATCCGAAAAAACGAGTAGCCCCTTACTGTTTTTACCTTTGGAGCTGATAGAAGAGATGATACAATAGGATATGTTGCTTGCAGTTCTACCGTGCTTGGTGATTTCCCCTCGTATGAAACATATATTATGACCTGAACATCTGATAAGTCAGGAATAGCATCTATTGGCAACTTTTTTAAAGTCCATACCGACCACAGAACCAAAAATATGTATATATATATGACGAAGAATTTGTTTTTCTGACACCAATCAATGATTTTGTTTACCATGAGTGTGTCCTCCTTTTTCTTGTTCGTTCAGGTTTTTATTTTGAGTTTTATTTTTTGCGTCTTTTTGGTTTTCTGAGTTTTCGTGTGTTTTGCCATGCTCATGCATTCCTCCAAATGATTCAAGAGCATATTTTAGTTTGCTTTCTGAATCAATGAGAAATACTCCTGAGGATACAACTTCGTCTCCTTCATTTAGTCCGCTTTCAACTATGTACTTTTCTTTTAATTTTTGTCCTAATTTTATCTCTTTTGGTATGAGTTCTCCTTCTTTTTCCCCTTTTATAAACACATATGTTTTTTCTCCCGAAATTATCACAGAACTTTCAGGTATAGTAAGTTGTTTTCCGAGCGGGATTTTGATGTAAGCATATGAGTAAAGATATGGTTTTAATTTCCCGTCATCGTTCCGAAGAGAAACTCTTATTTTGATTGTTCTTACCTCTTTTTCTACGTGTGGGTATATGAATTCTATTTTTCCTGAGTAGGTTTTTCCTACTGATGTTATGAGGATATTTATTTTTTCGTTTTCTTTTATGTCTCTTATGTCTTTTTCATATACTTCGCCTATGAACCAGAGCTGAGATAGGTCTGCTATTTTGAACATTTCTGAACCGGCTTGAAAATAGCTCCCTTCAAATACTTTTTTTTCTATCACTACTCCATTTGACGGTGAGCGAATGATTATGTAGGGTGATGGTTCTTTGAGTAATCTTTCTATTTCAACCTGTGGTAGATCGTAAAGCAGAATTTTTTTCTTTGCTGATTTTAAGAGTTCAGATAAAGTTTCTTTTACTTTTTCATCTCCTGATTTCTCGTGTTGTTTTTTTAGTATAAGATAATCTTGAAATGAGGAGAGGATTTCTGGTGAGTAGATTTTGGCGAGGGGTTCTCCTTTGCGTACTTCTTTTCCTTCAAAGTTGGCATAAAGTTTTTCTATCCATCCGGAAAACCTCGGAGTTATTGATACTATTTTTCTTTCATCGTAGCTTATGTATCCATATATTCTTATTTCTTTTTCTACTTCCTCTTTCAGAACTCTGGTGAAACTCACACCTATGAGCTGTAATTTTTGTGGTGAGATGAAGATTGATTTTTCCGGTGAGGTTTTTTCCTCTTCATTTTTTTCGCTTTCTTTCTTTTCTATAAGGTCCATACCGCATATCGGACATTTTCCGGGTTTATCAGATGTGTAGTTCGGATGCATCGGGCAGTAGAAGATTTTTTTCTTCTCCTTTTCTTCTTTCTTTTTTTGCTGTTCTATTTTTTCGCGAGTTTTGCCATTGTGTTCATGGTTGTGCTCTTTTTCGTGTTCATGATAGTGTTCGTGAATTGTGGCATTGTGATTTTTCTTCTGAACGCTTTTTCTTTTCTCCGAGCAGTAGGAGGTGAAGACGAGAACTTTTATGATGAGCAGTGATAATATGATTTTCGGAGTTTTTTTGATTCTATTTTTAGTAATCTTGATTTTTCTGAATTGATTTTTTGTTTTATCTTGCATGATTTATCACCTCCTTTTCGGTCAGACCTACTAACCTTTCTATTTCAGCGTTATATTTTCTGTTAAGGTATATCTGCCTTTTCTCTTCTATTTTGTAGTTGAGTAGTGTGATGAGGTTTGTTATCACATGTATGAAGTCGGTTTTGCCTGCAATCCAGTTTGACCTTGAGGACTCAAAGGACGCCTCTGCTTGAGGTAAAATTCTATTTGAGTAGAGATTCCAGAGTTCAAATGAGCTATCAGAAGATGATTTGAAAGTTCTGAGAAGGTAAGTTATTTCTCTTTTTGTATTTTCAAGTTTTTGTTTTTGAGATGAGAGGATTTTTTGTAATTCACTGACTCTGGCATTTTCTTTCCACCAAAAATATGCGGGGATTGTGAAAGTGAGCATAACTCGTGGCATTCCGCCCATTGTGTCAAACATAACTGATGAATCTGGAAAATAGCCTGCTTTTTCTGATTCTAAAAGTGCGGAGAGATAATTTACATTTGCAAGCTCGTATCTGATGTATGGAGAATTTGATAGAGCCAAACTTTCAAGTTCCTTTATGTCAATATCTATTTTCATAGGGAATGCAGATTTTTCAAAATCTATGCTTTCTATATCTATGTCTCCCACTATTTGTTTCATTTTTGCCGATGCGGATTCAATTTCGTTAGACACCACGATGAGTTTTTCATCTAATTTTGAGAGTTCAAGATATGATTCAAGTAGAGATGGAAGATTTTCGGTCCCCACTCTATATTTTGCTTCTGCGGACTCAACTATTTGAGAAAAAAGCTCTTTTGTTTTTTCTATGATTTCTTTTTGATTTTTAAGAAACCAGATTTCAAAGAAGGATTTTTTCAGTTCGGCAATAATCTCGTGTTTTAAAACTTCAAGATATTCCTCTTCAATTTCAGATTTTGAAAGAGAGATTCTCTTGAATTTTTCAAGTTTTTTGGGGAATGGTATCTCTTGCTCAAACAGGAATTCAGGTTTTCCTCTTGATATTGAGTATCCAACACCTAATTTGGGATTCGGGAGTGAGTTTGAGTATTTTTGTGATAACAAAGATGCTTCATATTTTTCCTTTGCCGAAATCAAAGCTGGATTGCTCCTGATTGCCATCTCTATAAGTTCATCTAAGCTCAAAGATGTTATAAATAGTGTCAAAAGCAAAACCGCCATTTTTTATATACCTCCTTTCTTGTTTTTTGGATTTTTTGCTTTGTTTATGACCGTTTTATTTTTAGGGTTTATTTCGGAGAATCTATATCAGAGGGCGTGGTGGGTCTGATTTTTTCCTCTCGAAAATTTTTTTATACAAATCTTTTCGGAGTGTTTCTTCTCCTGAAAATTCTATTTTCTTTATTTCTGGTTTTTGGTTTTCTGCAAAGACCTGAGATGTGCATCCGCAGTTTCCGGAGATACAACAATTTTCGTGGCTTTTACCTATAATCTTTCCGCTTTCTTTCCCTTTCTCTTCTTTACAACATCTGTGTTCAGTGGTTTTTTCAAATTTTATAATGCAGGGAGTTTTCAGAGCTTGTGAGAGAAAAAAAAGAGAGAGAAAGATAAGAAATAGCTCTTTTTTCAGAACTTTCACAGTTAAGATAAATTTAAGGCAAAAAAATTACTTTTTCAAGTTTGATGAATTTTTCCGATTTGATTTTTTATTCTGAAAAATTCTCCTATTTTTTGGAGTTGGGTTATAGATGAGATAAAACCATTTGCGTCTTTGAATTTATCAATATTTGTGTCTGAGTTGTAAAGTAATATGAAAAGAGTGCTTGAATTTTTTGCAGTTTGAAGGTCTATTTCTGAGTCGCCTACAACAACGATCTTTTCTGGGGGAACATTTATTTTTTCTGAAATGTAATCTATGGTTTTTGAGTCTGGTTTGAATATCTCTTTACCTTCATAACTTATGTCTCCTTCTCCTACCACTATATCTAAAAGTTCACTTATTCCAAGATGATTTATAAGCTCTCTCAAAATTTCTCCTTTTTTGTTTGATAGTATTGCTATTTTGTATCCCAAATTTTTTAGTTTTCTGAGGGTTTTTTCTGTTCCGGGAGCGAGCAATGTTTTTTTCAAAAACACTTTTTTATACCTCTTTCTGAATATCTCAACGGCTTTGTTTGCATTTTCCTCCCCTAAAATTATCTCAAAGCATTTTATAAGGGGAAGCCCAATATAATCTCTTATGTTTTCTGGCAGTGGAGTGTTAAATTTTTTGAGAGTGTATAAAAAAGCGTCGTAAATACCTTCAAATGACCATCCTATTGTTCCGTCAAAGTCAATTACGAAACCTTTAACCTCTTTTTTGAATATCTCAAGGATTTCGTTGAAGTTTTCAAACTGAAAGAAGGCAATTCCTTTCATCTGGCAGATTTGTTTCAGGCGTGATTTAGCGAATACTATATCTGCTTCCTCAACTATGCACCTATCTGAAATACCGTTTCCAATAAAGACGGTAAAGTTTTCTGAATTGTTTCTGATTATTTTGAGTTTGCACGTCGCACAGAGATCACAGAAATCGCTCTGGTTCGGAAAAATGAAATTAAATCCTGAATTTTCTTTAATGAGTTCGCTAGCCCAGAATTTTGCTTCTATCCCCCATTTTTTGAGTATTTCTTTTATGTAGAATGAAAATCCGTCCGACACGATTTCAAAACTATATCTCCCTGATACAAAATTGAAGAATTCAAGAAAACCATCTTCTATCTCAAATTCACTCACATATTTTTGCATTTCGGAGATTTCTCCTTTTATTTTGTCTTTTATGAGGAGATAAGCTCCTTTTGAGCCGATGTTTCCTTTGACGACATTTTTTGGAAGTTGCTTCCAGCTTCCCTCTGTGAATCTATCAAGTAAAGCTATTGAAACATCTTTTTTAGTTATTGTGCCATCAAAATCACAAAAAATTTTTATAACTTCTCTTTTCCGCTCATCTATGATTTTTTCCTGATATATTCTCCAGAGATATTTTCCTTTTACTTTTGGGATTTTGATATATTTTTTTGCGTGAGGTGTGTTGTATGATAGCAGGAGAGCTATTGCACTTGATTCAAGATTTTCTACTGAAAAAATTTTCCCTTCAGCGATGAACCTTATGCATTTTGAGACGGTCTTGACCATGTTGAGCGTTGAAAGATTTATGATTGAAGATATAGGAAATCTGTAATTCGCTCCAACTTCTTCCATAAATTCTTCTATCAGTTTGTCCTCTGTTTCTACTTCATCTGGAATTATTCCTGTTATCATTTTTATCCATGTTGAAAAGAGAAATTTGTGAATTTGACTTTTACTTTCTACATGAAAGAAATGACTTTTGCTCTCCTTTACTCTCTTCGGATTTATCTTGGGAACAAGTATATTTTCCTGAAAGTTGATCAACTTAAATTCTGTGTTGAAAATATCTTTTATGAGTTTTTGAGTTTTCTCGTTGAATACCGCTTCTCCTTCCTCCTTTATGCTTAATTTTATTTTTGACCTTCTTTGAGAAGGATTTTCTTCTTTGTGTGCAAATTTCAGTATTATATCTGAAATTACGGACTCAAGCTTACCTGCTTCCATTTTATTTATAATACTCAGATTGGTGTTCTCAAATCAAAATACTAATTTTTTGATTTCCTTCTGCTTGGAAACTAACCGATATATCAAAAATCTTTGTTGTTTTTCATTTAAGAAATTTTACTTTTTTGAGGGATTTTATTTTCTTTATAAATTCATCGGGTGTTTTTGCTGAAAAGATGAGTTTTTTTATCCTTCTCAACCTCCTTATATCATCTATTTCAGATAGCAATTTTTTCAGCTCATTTATCTTGTTCTTTCTTAACTCCCCATTCCCAAATTTCAACTCAAAATCAAGTAAAATCGCTTCCTTCAAACCTTCCCTTACCCCTTCCTTCTTACCTTTGAGTATTCCCTTCTCTTCTCCTGCTTTCTTTCCCTCCTCAAATCCAATCTTATAAAAAGTTGTT